>JAOTZA010000258.1 GCA_029861655.1 Acidobacteriota bacterium
CTGGGTGACGCCACCTTCGAGGACCGAACCCCGGCGACCGGTCTGGGGCCGGCGAGCATGCCCCACACCGGCTTTGGCACGGCTCTCTTCGACGCCGACCATGATGGCGATCTGGATCTGGCGCTGGTCAACGGTCGGGTCCGCCGGGGCGCCTCACTGAGCGACCGAGAAGAGCGGCAACACACCGTGCCCAAGGACTCCTCGCTACCACCGATCTTCGACGAGTACGCCGAGACCAATCTCTTCTTTATCAACGAGGGCGGTGGGTCCTTTCGCGATGCCAGCGTTGAAGCGGGATGGAGTGACGAACCCGCCGCAGTGAGCCGCGGTTTGCTGGTCGGCGACTTCGATCAAGACGGCGATCCGGATCTGCTGGTGACCAACTGCGGCAGCCGCGCGCGTCTCTTCCGCAACGATCTGCCCGACAAGGGTCATTGGTTGGCTGTGGAGGTACTCGACGGCGAGCTGGGGCGCGCGGCGCTAGGTGCTTCGATACAGGTCGAGGCGGGCACAACCCGTCTCCTGCGAACCGCCACCTCGACCTACGGCTACCTCGCCGCCGGCCGGCCCCGAGCGCACTTCGGACTGTCAACCTCGAACCGGGTCGATCGCCTCCTGGTTCGCTGGCCCAACGGCAGCCGGGTGGCGTTCTCAAACCTGCCGGTCGATCACACGGTGCGGATCATCTACCCCGGCGGATTCGAATCGGGAAGAGGATGAAGACCCTCGCGGCAGTCTGTCTTCTTTTGCTGACCGCCGCCCCGGCGAGACCGGGCTCGGATCTGGAGCCCATCGAGGCTCTCATCCAGCAGGGTCGCTACGCGCAGGCGGAACAAGCGCTCCGCTCGCTGTTGGCGCCGAGCGGCAAAGCCGACTACCTACTCGGTTTTACCCTGATCCAGCTCTATCGATTCGACGAAGCCGAGAAGAGCCTCCGCCGCTCGGTGGAGGACCAACCGACGAGCATCGACCGCCTGCATGCCCTGGCCAAGAGCCTCTTGGAGCAGAGCAAGAACCTGGCGGCGATCGAGGTTCTGGATCGAGCGCTCGCGGTCGAGTCGCGGCCCGATCTCTACTTTGCCCGCGCGATGTGTGCGCTCAACGCCGGTCGCGACCGGGAAGCCGAGAAAAACCTCGAATCGAGCCTGAGCGGTCAGGCTCGCAATCCGGAAGCGCTCTACAAGCTCGGCAAGCTCAAACTGGATCGCGGAGACTACGCGTCGGCCCGGGAACACTTTGTGGCGAGCCTCGAGGACGACCCAAAGCATCTCGAAGCGCTCTTCTACCTCGGCGTGACCGAGCTGCGTCTGGAGAATGCCGAGAGCTCCATCCAGGCTTTCGAACAGGTGCTGGCGGTGGTGCCGGGACACGTCGGGGCCCTCTACAACCTGGTTCGCGCCCTTCAACAGATGGGTCGGAGGGACGACGCCCGGGCAACCCTCGAGCGATTCCGACAGATGAGCGCGACTCAAGACGAGGTCGATTTTCTTCAGCAGGCAGTCAAAAAGAACCCCGCGAACATCGCAGGCCGCGTGAGCCTCGCACGCAAACTGCTCGAAGTCGGCAAGGCGGAGACCGCTCTCGAGCAAGCCCTGGTGGCACGACAGCTCGACCCACGACGCGCCGTCACCTACCGGCTGCTGGCAGAGGCGTTCGGTCAGCTCGGCCGCCACAGCGACGCGCAACAGGCGGAAGATTTTGCGCGCCGGCTCGAGGCTGGATCTTGAGGCGCGCACCGGGCCTCTTCTCGGCGGCCATTGCCCTGGCAGCCATCGCCTGCGGTTCAGGCGATACCGAGACCCCGGTGAGACGGGAGAAGACCGCTCCAGTACGCCTATTTGTGGACGCGACCGATAAGGCCCGGCTCGACTTTGTCCACGACAACGGCTCCACCGACCGCAAATACCTGCCCGAGATCATGGGCTCGGGCGGCTCCGTCATCGACTACGACGGCGACGGCCTGTTCGATCTCTATCTGGTGCAATCCGGTCCGGTGCCGGGCACCGACGACACCGCTCCGCGACCGGGCAACCGGCTTTTTCGAAATCTGGGAGACGGTACCTTCGCCGATGTCACCCAGCGGACCGGCGTCGGCGACAGCGGCTACGGCATGGGGTCGGTGGCCGCCGACTATGACAACGACGGCGACACCGATCTCTACGTCGTCAACTACGGAGCCGATGTACTGCTCCGCAACGATGGCGACGGATCGTTCTCCGATGTCACCGGAGAGGCCGGGATCAAGAGTCCGTTGTGGGGATCGAGCGCCTCCTTCTTCGACTCCGATCGCGACGGAGATCTGGATCTCTACGTGACGAACTATCTCGACTTCGATCTCGACAAACATGTTGATTGCGGAAGCCCGTCCAGGGGCTTTGTCTCCTACTGCAGTCCCGATGTCTACGAGTCGGTGCCCGATGTCTTTTTTCGCAATCTGGGCGACGGGACCTTTGAGGAAACGACAAAGGCCGCCGGGTTCATCGACACGACCGGGAAAGGGCTGGGGGTTGTTGCTACCGACTTGACCAACGACGGTTGGCCGGATCTCTATATCGCCAACGACGCGACCCCCAACTTTCTGTTCAGAAACCTAAAGGACGGCACTTTCGAGGAAGCGGCCCTGTGGCTGGGTGTCGGCCACAACGAAGATGGGACCACCGAGGCCGGAATGGGTACGTCGGCGGGCGATGTCAATGCGGATGGCTGGCTCGACCTGTTGGTCACCAACCTGAGCGCCGAAAGCAACGCGCTCTATCTGGGCGGAGATGTCTTCTTCACCTACAACGCACGTGCCGCGGGTCTCTACGGGCCATCGTATCTTTACGTTGGCTTCGGAAACCATCTTCAGGATCTCGACAACGATGCTGACCTGGACCTTCTGGTAACCAACGGTCATGTGATCGACAACATCGAATTGCTCGACGACTCACAGAGCTTTCGTCAGCCTACCCAGGTGTTCTGGAACGACGGGTCGGGACACTTTGAAGAGGTGGAACCCGCATTGATCCAAGATCTTGCCGTACCCCGAGTCGGGCGCGGCACGATGACCCTGGACCTGGGCGCCGATGGTCGTCTCGACGCAGTCGTCAGTTACAACAACGACCGGACGCGATTGTTCCAGAACACCTGGACCGGAGACGGCAATTGGATCGGTTTTGTAACAGGAGCAGCCAACTCTCGAATCGAGGTCGAGACCGCATCAGGTCGTCAACTAAAAGAAGTGGTTCTGGGTTCCAGCTATCAGACCTCGAGCGAGCCGAGTCTTCATTTTGGACTGGGCTCCTTCCAGGCGGCTCCCAAGGTCGTCGTCGCGAGTTCCGTCATTCCAGGGCGCCGCAGGTATTTGGGGCTACCCGCGGGCCGCTACTACCGTCTCTCTTCGAGTGATCTGGCGCCCGGCGTCGCTGCCGATCAGTAACCTACGACCCCAGAATGGCGGACCAGGCACTCCCGGAAAACCAGCCTGAGGGTGATCGCCGTCGGCCGGCAGAGGCAATGGCCCGTGCGCGCTAGTCGACCGCCGCGAGGAGACGCAGTGTGTCGAACTTGACCCCGTCTTCGGCAGCGGCAGCTCTGCCCTCTTCGGAATCAAGAAGCGCCTGGAGCGCCTCCATGTCCGAGACTTGGATCAGCAGCCCGGTCAGGTTCGGATTGTCGGGGCTTTGGAAAACGCTCACATGCGGCGCTCCGTGCTCGGCAAAGAGGGCACGCCGGCTGTCCTCGCCCTGCCAGGCCGCCAACCACTTGGCGGCGTCTTCAACCTCGTGAGTGCCCATCAGGGTGGCACCTTGTGAAGTTTCGGCCGCTAGATCGCTGTTCCAGATGTCGGCGGTGATCTTCCAGACACCGTCCAGTTTGCGCCAGACCTCGACGTATTTGCCCCGGTCGACTTCTTCTCCACCGGCCGTGAGGCTGTAGGTCCCGACGCGGTAGCCGATATCCCCCGCGACTCTGGTTTCGACGGTATCGAGCTCGATTCCCAAACCGGCTTCTATCATCGCGCCAAAAGTCGCGCGGACGGCCTCGCTGCCCTGTTCCATCTGAGCGTTGGGCGCCATGAGCCGAGCATCACCGCTATACAACGCTGCGATGGCATCGGGGTTCTCACTGTTGAACCCGGCCGCCCAGGCCTTGGACTGCTCTGCGATCTCGGTGCCTTCGCGTGACGCCGTCGGCGCGCAGGCGACGACCACAACGATCACCAGTATGGAAAGAAAAGCGTATTTCTTCATCTCGACCTCCTTGTCATGGAAAACAGAACTCGGACGGGTCTTGAGGACCGCGACCGCTTGACGCTCCTTACCCACCCCTTTCGCACAGCCTAGCACCAAGGCGATGGTCTCAACCGTCTTCGGCGAGTCCACACTCCCCGGTCGACACGGAGGTCGATCCATACCCCCGGTCGACACGGAGGTCGACCGCTACATCCGAATGTGATCCACACCCCCGGTCGACACGGAGGTCGATCCATACCCCCGGTCGACACGGGGGTCGACCGCTACATCCGAATGTGATCCACACCCCCGGTCGACACGGAGGTCGACCGCTACATCCGGAGGAGCAGGACGATTGCCAAGCCTTTGTAGCGGTCGAGCTCTGTCTCGACCGTCTTCGGCGGATCCACACCCCCGGTCGACACGGAGGTCGGTCCGGTTCGGTCGACGGGGATCGACCGC
>JAOTZA010000259.1 GCA_029861655.1 Acidobacteriota bacterium
GTCTGATCTTGCTCGTGCACTTCCTCGATCGCACCGTCAAGACAGCCGATGAGTTGGAACGCCTCCTCGAATTGCCCGTCCTCGCGGTCATCCCCGACATCAGCGAATCGGGTGGCGCCTATGGCAGCTACGGCTACGGTTACGGCTACGGCGCGCGAAGGAAGAGCAGGAGGAAAGTCCTAGATGAAGAGACATCGCGTCAGATAGAACTCATCCCGGAAACTCGCCCTCGACACTCAGTCAGTGAGGCGTATCGGTCGCTGCGAACCGCACTGTCGCTTTCGAGCACCCACGAACTGCGAGCGGTCGCCGTCACTTCCGCCGAGGCTAGCGAGGGGAAGACCGCCACCGCGGTCAATCTGGGTATCGTCATGGCGCAACTCGGCCGCACGGTCCTGCTGATCGATGGCGATCTGAGGAAACCTCGCCTGCACAAGATTCTCGAGGTGTCGAACCGCAGCGGCCTGGTCAACTACCTGACCGGCGGGATGGAGGTCGACGAGATCGTCCTCGACACCAAGTTTCAGGGAATGTCCTTCCTCCCCGCCGGGCCGCACCCTCCCAATCCGTCGGAGCTTCTAGCGTCCGATCGCATGAAAGAGATTCTGGGGCAGGTTCGACAACGCTACGACTTCGTCATCGTCGACACACCGCCGGCTCTCGCGGTCACCGACGCAAGCATCATGGCCTCGTATCTGGATGGCGTGGTGCTTTGCTTTCGCGCCAATACGATACTGCGCGAAGACGTTCGAGCGTGCCGCAACCGGCTGTGGCTCAACGAGGTCAAGATTCTGGGAGCCGTGCTCAACCGTTACCAGCCACAACGTGGCGGCGGCCAGGGCCGACGCTACATGTACTACGAGGCCTATGCCGAGGCCCTCGAAGACGATGTGTCGAGCTCGGCGGCCTAGCTTGAGTGCAAGGCAATCCGCCTCGACTTCTGCAACGCCTTGATGATCGATCTTCATTTCCACTGCCTGCCCGCGGTCGATGATGGTCCGGGAGATCCGGAGGAGTCCGTCCAGATGTGCCTGCGGGCGGCGGCCGATGGCTGCGAAGCAGTCGTTGCCACCCCGCACCAGAACCACAGCCGCTGGTCGAACAACCGGCCAAAGATGCTGCACAAGCTGTTGGTCAAGCTGAGAGAAGCGGTGGGTGAGAAGCCCAGGCTCTATCTGGGAGGCGAAATCCGAGTCGGCTCTGACCTCCTCGAGAACCTGCGAGATCCACGGCTTGCCGGCTTGCTGCCGCTCGCCGGCTCGCGCTATCTTCTGCTCGAGTTTGCGCGCAGCGGCCCCGGACCCAACCCGGAAGAGCTCGTTCACGAGCTCAGGCTTGCCGGATGGCGGCCGGTCCTTGCGCATCCGGAAGTCATCGAGGGCTTGAGTGATGACCTCGACTTGCTCGAACAGTTGGTCTCGGCGGGTGCACACCTTCAGGTCACCGCGATGAGCCTGACCGGCGGTTATGGGAGGAGAATCCGCAGCCGGGCCCTGCGGATCCTCGACGCAGGCCTCGTCCATTTCGTAGCCAGCGACGCTCATGGTGTGAAGCGCCGGCCACCCGGACTGAGCGCGGCTCGGGAATTGATCGCGGAGCGAATCGGCGACGAGGCCGCCTGGGAGCTGACAACCTCGAACCCAAAAGCCGTTTTGGCCGACCAACCCCTATCCAAGGCCCATCTCGTCGCATGAAGACCATCCACCACCGACTGACGGCGATCTGGATCGCGCTTGTCGTTCTCGCGCCTCCGGTTGTTCACGCTGCCGATTCGTTCTATCTCAACCTTCTCGAGCAAGGGGCCGGCGACTATGCCGTTCGGGACTTCGAGCCCGCGGCCCACAAGCTGCGAATCGCCTGCTTTGGCCTGTTGGATGAACCCGAACTTCTCGCGCAAGGACTGGTACGTCTGTCGCTGGCGCAAATGGGGCTGGGTGATCGGCAGGGAATCAGCGAATCGTTCGGCCGGCTGCTCGAGATCGAGACGCGTTTTGGCGCCTACAGTTCGCTCACGGAGTTTTCCGAGTTGACCGACACCTTCGAACAAGCGCTGCTCCAGTGGGTCGGGGAAGCAGCCCTCTCGAGAGCCCCTGTCTTCGCCAAACTGCTCGAACGTCTCAAGAAGGCCGAGTTCGAAGCCCTGCCAGCGGCCCGCCGGCGCAAGGAGTTCACCAGGCGCCTGCAGCAGGACCCCCACGACACCGAGGCCTTGATCAAGCTGACCGACCTCGACGCAAGCGAGGGGCGGACGCGACAGGCGAAAAGACGACTCAGAAAGATCCTGGCGCAAGATGCCGAGAACCAGGCAGCTCTTTGCGCAAGAGGAAGACTGGCGCTAGCGTTGTCCGATTGCGAAGGCGCACTCGCGGATCTTTCTGCCTGCTCCCAAAGGCTCTCCGACAGTACCCTCGCCGCCCATGAACAGTGCCTGGCACAAACCGCGGAAAGCGACGCGACCGCCGACGTGATCGCACGACAAGCGGAACTCCGAGCAACCGAGAACCCACCGCAGGAGCCGTCACCGGCAAAAACCGAAACCGAAACCGTGATTTCAGTCTCCGAACCCGAGGCGATCGCACAACTCCCGCAGACCGCTTCGGAGCCGCCCGTCTCTCAACCGAGGCTCGAGACAACCGCCACCCCCCCCGACGAGGAATCCTCTGCCGCCGGCGGTCCGGTAGAGCCTGAGCCTGAGCCTGAGCCTGAGCCCGAACCGGACCCGGCCGAGCTTCCGCCAGCGGTCGCCGAACCCATCGAGAGGGAGGACCCTGAAAACGCAGTTCTCGCCTGGGCTCGAGCATGGTCCGACCAGCGGGTGGATGACTATCTCTCCTTCTATTCGGTCGAGTTCTCCCCTAGCAAGGGCCGCTCCCGCGACGAATGGGCCGAGCAGCGCCGGCGCAAGCTAACCCGGCCCCAGCACATCGAGGTTCGTCTCGCCTCCCTCGCGACGCAGGTAGAGGGCGAATCCGCCACTGCGACCTTCTCTCAGCAGTACGAATCCGACACGTTCAGCGACCGGGTCGACAAGATCCTGACGCTGCGTTTGGAAGGAGGCCAATGGAAGATCGTCCGGGAAAATCCAAACCCTTGAGAGGCGGGCTCTGTGCAGCAGTCCATTTGACTGTCTGCGGTCAAATCCTTAACATCACACAAAGTCCGAAGGGGAGTCCCGAATGCCTAACAAAATGACGCGCGGAATACTCAAAGCTGCCGTCGGAATCGTTACGCTGGCACTCGGTCTGTCGGCAGCCGCAAGCGCTCAGATGCTGACCCTGGACCCCGTTGCTTGCCTTCCCCGCGAAGCCAACGCCGTCTTTCGAGCCACGGCGCGTCCCGAAGTTTCGGGGAGCGACTCGGTGCGTCTCTATTTCCGGCGTTTGCATCGCACCGGGGGTTACTACTGGACCGAGCTCAACGCCAGCGGTGGCGGCGCTTACTGGGGTGTCTTCCCAAAACCCGAGAACCGCGAGCAAAAGGATCTTGACGACAAGTGGTGGGAACTGCTGCAAGACCGGGATTGGATGCAGATCGACAACCGCAACCGGGATTGGCTCGACGACTGGATGGAGTCGCAGGAGTGGGAGGGCGCCGAGTACTACGCGGCCATCGTTGCCCACAACGGCACCGAGAAGGCCCGGACAAAAACCCATCTTGTGGAAGTTCGCGACCGCGATCAATGCGTGGTTGGTCTCGACCGTTCTCAGGTCGGCCACACGCAGAACCTGACAGTTGGCGAGACTTCACCGACGCAGCTCGGGCGCGAGGTCTTTCACTGGCTTTGCGAAGGCATCGTCACGCGGGTAGACAGCGAGAACATTCTGCGGCCCGACGAGTTCTGCCGCGCTTGCATCGTGGCTGGTTGGATGCCCGTCGCCACGGGCGCCGGAGCCCTGGTGGCCGGAACGACGATCGACAAGCGCGAGCCTCAGACGGTCTCGGGCACCCAGCCAAAGTAGCAGCGACGGCCCGCCGTATCGGCGGATCGCGAGTTCTTCCCCAGACATGAAGGCTCTCGCAGAGCGTCTACAAGAGAGCGTCCGCGCTAGAACCGCGCGGATTGGAATCATCGGCTTGGGCTACGCCGGCCTACCGCTCGCGGTCGCGTTTGCCGAAACGGGTTTTCGAGTGCTGGGTTTCGACACCGACCCCGCCAAAGTCGATGACCTCGAGCGCGGCAAGAGCTATCTCGGATCGATCGCGCCGGAACGTATCGCGACCCTCCGTGAGCAAAGGCTGCTGCGCGCGACAGCCGACCTCAATCGACTGAGCGAGGCCGATGCTCTTCTCATCTGCGTCCCGACGCCGCTTGGAGAGGATCGGCAGCCCGATCTCCGCTTTGTCGTGGAAACCGGTCACGCCATCGCGGAGGTGCTCGAAGCCGGCAGGATAGTGATTCTCGAGTCAACGACATTCCCGGGAACTACGGCCGAAGTTTTGGCGCCACTCCTGGAAAAGAACGGTCTGCAGGCGGGCGAGGATTTCTTTCTTGCCTACTCACCGGAGCGAGAAGACCCCGGCAACCCCCGCTTCGGCCTGGCGTCGATCCCCAAAGTGGTCGGGGGCACGGATCCCGTCTCCTCCTCCATCGCCGCCGCCCTCTACCGAACGATCGTCCCCGAAGTCGTCCTGGTTTCGAGTGCGGCGGTCGCCGAAGCGGGCAAACTGACCGA
>JAOTZA010000260.1 GCA_029861655.1 Acidobacteriota bacterium
AACGGTCGAGATCCTCTCGGGCGCCACCCAGAACATCGTTCTGGACGTAGCTCAGGACACCACGGATCGACAGCAGCCCGACGAGCGAGTTTCCCTCGGCGATCGGCAAGTGCCGGAAGCCCTCGGCGACCATCCGGTGGATGGCGTAGGCCGGCGGATCGTCCGGCGACAACGTAACCGGCGCCGGAGTCATCACTTCGGACACCGCCGTCGACTTGGGATCCACACTCCTACGGACCACTCGCCTTAACACGTCGAACTCGGTGAAGATCCCCCGCAGACGCCCCGAGGCTCCGAGAACGAGCGCATACCCCTGTTTCTCGGTCCTCATGAGAGAAATCGTCTCGGCAACCGTCGTCGTCGGACTGACCGTCACTGTGGGCGAGAGGGGCAGCGCCCCGATGCGATCACTCAACAGCCGTCCGGAGAAACCCACAGAGGCTTCTGGCAGATCCAGACCAGCCAGGTCCGAGCCACACTCTTCGCACAGATCGACTCCCGGGATGTTGTCGAATTCGCAGTACGGACACAGCATCTCGCCGGCGGTTGCCGCTACCCTCCTTCAGGTCTACGCAGGGTCTGGTTGAGGCGGGGTGGCAGATTGAGAACCGACTCGGGGAAATGGGCGGCGATGAACTTGAGCACGTCCCGGCTCGAGATCACTCCCTCAAAACGCTCTCCGGCAACCAGCGGGATATGGCGCAGGCCGCCGCGAGTCATCGCCTCGACCGCTTCGGACAGCGGCGCCTCGGGCGACAGGGTCGTCGGCTCCCGAGTCATCAACTCAGCGAGCGGTGTGTCCGGGTCCGGACCCTCGAGGGCGGTCCGGTAGAGCACATCGCGATCGGTAAAGATGCCTACGACACGTTCCTCGTCGCAGACCACCAGGGCACCCGTGTGGCGCTCGTCGAGTAGACGATGCGCCTCTCGAAGACTCGTCTCCCGGGACACCTTGCAAGGTGTCCCCAGATCCAGATCTTCGATCCGGGCTTTGCGGAGTATCGCTGCCAGGTCTTCGGCCACTAATACTTAATCTTATAAGAAAATCATTTGTCGTCGGGCGGGTGGGTGATCGCCCGCGGCCGGCCCGTAAGATGGCCCTGGACCTGGTGGACGCCCATCTTGTTGACAGTCGCCAGTTCGGCCTCGGTTTCGATGCCCTCGGCGATGATTCCCTCATCCGAGTAGTTGCGCATCGCCAAGACCATGTCGCGAAGAAAGCCGCTGAACTGATCCGAAGTGCTTGCCTCGACAATCGCCGAGCGGTCCATCTTTATGAAGCTCGGCAACAGCCTGGCGACAAAAGGTATCGACATGAATCCCGCTCCGAAGTCGTCGATCGCGAACTTGTAGCCGTTCTCACGCCACGAGGCGACGACACCGATACATTCTTCGATGTTCCCTACCGTTTCGGACTCGGAGATCTCGAGCACGACCTCGAGCCCGTCGGGCTTGGGAACCGCTTGGAGACTCCCGAGAAGCTCAAAATCCGTGTTGATGAAGACACGCCCGAGCTCGAGCTCCTTCGCGGTCTCGAGCTGGCGAAGAAAGATCATTCGCTTGAAGTCGTTGAGCTGACCGACAGCTTCGTAGCTCCGGAATAGTTCGCGCACGTTCATCAAGCCGGACGGGTCGCGGCTCAACACCTCGTGACCAATCGTTTTCCCCGAACGACTGTCCACCACCGGCTGAAACACAAAATCCACCGCGGCCGCGTCGAGCGGTAACTCCTCTTCCCCGACGTGCACCTTGTTGCCGCTGCGTTTGGCGATATAAAGCGCCTTGTCGGCCAGGTTGATGAGCTCGTCGATATCCCTGCCGTGCTCGGGATAGAGCGCGATCCCTATAGAAATCGACAACGTTGCCGAATGGCTGTTCGCCTGTCGGACCCGCTCGACCTCGTAGCGAATTCGGTTTGCCACCACCATGACACCCGAGCGCTCCGTTGGCGACAGTAGAACCAACACTTCGTCGCCGCCCCAACGAAAAACCAGATCGGTTCCGCGGGTCGCCCGCAGGATCGCCTCGCTCGCAAGCCGTAGCATCTGGTCGCCAACCGGGTGACCGTATGTGTCGTTGATGAGCTTGAAGTTGTCGAGGTCGCACAACACGATCCCAAGCAGCCCACCTCCCCGATCCGTCCGCACGACTTCCTGCCCCAGTCTCTTGGGGAATGTTTGCCGGTTGAGCAGTCCGGTCAGGGAATCGCGCATGGCCTGAGCCTCGAAGAGCTTGCGCACGCGCGAAAAGTCAGCGCGGGTGTGGACGACATAGACGCAGAAAAGCACGACTAGGATCGACAAACCAGCCAGCGCCTTGATCGTCAGCGAGGGATCGGAGCTCTCGTCGCTCTGTGCAAAGAAGATGTAGAAGCCCGCCAGGGTGACCCCGACAAAGATCAGCAGCAGCGCCAAAGCCACCATCCACAGATGACTCTCCCGCTTTTCGATTCTCGCTAGACTCTCCTCGAAGGAACGTTCCATGCTGATCTAGGGGCGGGCTCGAAATGCTCTTGGATACGGTGCTATTACGCGCCAGTCCCCCTTTGAATCGGCACGAGCCAGATCGGCCCCAGGCACTTGCCCGGAAACAGCAACCAGAGGCAGACTATACTCGATGCGGGAAGCCACTTCACGCATGGATCCAAGTTTCGAGCGCCCTCCAAAGACGAGTCTCGCATGAGTTTCCGCGGAGAATTAGGGCAGTTCGGTTTCTTCGACGTGCTCCAGATGATCGCCACCACCGGCAAGAGCGGCCGGCTGCAACTGAGCCGCGAGGACGGCCGGGGGCTCGTCGTCTTCCGGGACGGCAAGATCGTCTTTGCCGCTTCGGATTCCTTGCGAGAGGCCCTCGGGAGTCTCCTGCTTTCGCAGGGACTTCTCGAACCTGCTCAGCTCAAGGAAGCTCTGGCCGCTCAAAAAGATCAACCGATCGTGAATCGCCTGGGCAACATCCTGGTCGAGCGCGGCTGGGTATCCCAGCAAGATCTCGAAGAGGCGGTGACCAGCCAGGTGGAGCGCGTCATAGCCGATCTGGGCGCCTGGCGACGAGGCTTTTTCGATTTCACGCCCGTCACGGTCCCGGCGCGAGGCGATATCGTAGGTGACATCGAGGTAGACGCCCGCGATCTGATTCTCGAACAGGGTCTCTCGGCCGACCACGTTTTGCTGAGTATCGCCGTGCAGCTCGACGAGGCCGAACTGGACCATGCCGCAAAGGAGGAAGAAACCCACCTATCGGCTCGGCAGCTCTTCGAGCTACGGCAGAACTTCCAACCGAGCACCACCGGTCTCGCCGCCGAATCCACCGCGGAGATCCCCGAATCACTGGGTTCGGCTGAGACCCGGATCGCGGCGATCAAGACCCTGATGTCCGAGATCAACTCTCCCAAGCTCACCGGTGAGGTCACCAGCAGCATTCTGGACAACGCCCAGCGATCGCTGCGTAGAACAGCGCTTTTCGCCATCCACACGGGTGCGTTCATCGGTGTCGCCCAACGCGGTATCGAGGCGCTCGCCGACCGCGCCATTCTAGGCCTCAAGATCCCCGTTCGCGCGCCTTCGATCCTGCGCCGCTGCGCCGAGCGCCGGGAGCCCGTGCGAGGCTCGATCGCCGACCAAGAAGGCGACGCCATACTGATCGAGGCCTTTGGCGGCGTGCGGCCCGTCGAAGCGGTGACCATTCCGTTGGTAGTCGAAGAGACCGTGAGGTTGGTGGTCTATGGCGACAACCTACCCGAGCAGGAGCCGGTCGGCGCAGTCCACGACCTCGAGTTGCTCCTTCTACAAGCTGCGCTCGCCATGGAGCGCGCCCTACTCAAGGAACGTGTCAAGCAGCTGGAGTTTTACGAAGTCCTTCACGGACGCGGCTGAGCGAGCGACCCTGCATACAAATCGGCGCGTGTCGGCGGCACCGGAGATGCCCCTTTCCGGCGGCGCGTGGCGACGATCTGGTAGAGCGAGTTCGAGCCGCTTTGGAAACTCCAGGCCATCCCTGCAAAGCAGAGGGAGTCGAGAATGTAACGCTCGGAACCCACGAGAGCGATGGCCTCTTTGCGGCGTTCATAGAGCCTCTCGCACCACTGACGAGAAGTCAGGGCATAGTGCTCGCGCAGCCCCTCGACATCGTGGATCTCGAGACCGGCAATCTGCATCATCGCGATCATGCTGCCGATGTCGGCGAGCTCGAGACCAGGCAACAAGTATTTCTGGGCCAGCCGCATCTCGCTCGAAAGGCGGCCGCTTCGACCACCGCGTTTGGCCCGGTTGGCAATACCGTGAACCATGAGGACACCGCGATCGTCGAGTAGTCCGTGCAGCTTGTCGAAGTAGCCCTGGAGGTTGTCCACCCCTACGTGCTCGAGCATCGCCACGCTCACCACACGGTCATAGCTCCCTTCCGCATCGACATAGTCGCGCAGTTCGACTGTGACCCGGTCTTCGAGCCCCCGCTCGCGAATCCGCCTGCCCACAAACTCCTCCTGCGCCCGGGACAGCGTGATGCCGTGCGCGCGCACGCCGTGATGCTGGGCGGCGTAGCAGAGAAGGGCCCCCCAGCCGCACCCCACTTCGAGCAGCGTCTTGCCCGGCTCGAGCCTCAGCTTGCGGCAGATCATCTCGAGCTTGTTCATCTGGGCCTGCTCGAGCGTCTCGTCCCAGCTCCTG
>JAOTZA010000262.1 GCA_029861655.1 Acidobacteriota bacterium
TGGCCGCCTGTGCCGAAGCCTTCGGCGCGCTGCGCTAGCCTGATCGGGCTAGACCCCGGTAGGTTCGGGGCTTGCCGGCTCGCGACGAGAGAAGAAGCGTCTGAAGTCGTCTCCGTACTTCCAGGCGTAGAGCGCGAAGACCAGGGCGGCCGCCGCGATCGAGACGGCAAACCGGGTCCAACTCTCGGCGGAGGTGAGTAGCAGCACCGCCCCGAAAGGCAGCACCGGCGCCGCGTACATCCAGAAGAGATCGGCCAACAGCTTGCGAAATGCCGCCGGGCCCAGACGGTAGATCGCGACCAGCATGACCACCGAGCCCAGTTGCAGGTAGTTGGCCCAGGCCATTCCAATGGCTCCCAGGCGGCCGGTCAAGAACCAGCCAAAACCAATGAACGAGGCAAGGGTCATTGCGGCCGAGAGGATCCAGGTTCCGTCCTTATGGTGGGTCTTGAGGACTTCGCCACCCAGCCTTGAGAAAGGATCGATCAACGGGGCGAAGCACAGCACCCGCAGAAGCGGTGACGCCGCGGTCCACTGCGGACCGCCGATGATCCAGAGTGAGAGCTCCGCGTTGACGAACAGGAAAGCCGCTGCCGGAGCCTCCAGACCGACCACGATCAAGGTGCCGAGCCGGTAGGCGCCGAAAAAACGCGCCTCATCGTCTCGGTATTCGACCAGAGCTGGGTAGAGCGTCCGGGTGAGCGCCGGGACAAAGAGGGTGGCGACCAGAAAGGCGACGAGGTAGGCGTAGGTGTAGACGCCGAGCGTGTCGGCGTCGAAGCGGGTCCCGAGGATGAGCGGGTCGACGCGTTGAACAAAGATCGCCAGAAACCAGATGACCGCCAGCGGCAAACTGTGCAGAATCAGCGTCATGGTTTTGCCGCGTTCGAAGTGCAAGGGAATCGATCCCGCGGCCCGAATCCACAGAAACGCGGCGTAGACCGCGGTAGAGAGGATGAGCGCGATTACCAGGCTCCAGGCGCCGTTGCCGCGAAGCGCCAGGACGATCGAGGTGACGGCGAACACCAGGTTGCGCAGGATCTCCGGAAGCACCGTCCGCCCCACCAGCAATTCGGCATCGAAGAAGACCCGCGGCACCGAGGCCAACCCCTCCAGAAACAAGAAAAGGGCCAGCGCCCTTACGATCGACACCACTTCGGGATGGGGGCTGGCGAGCGCCAACGCCAGCAAGTCGGCGCCAAAGAAGGCCGTCACCGCGAGCAGCGAGCCCCAGACGATCTGGACCAGAAGCAGGTTGCCGTAGGGGCGCGGTCGTGGGATCCGGACGACGTGAAACAGGATCCCGAGATCGCGAACAGCGCCGAGGATCAAAAAGATCGACAGCGCCCATTCGTAGACGCCCCAGTCCTCCTTGACGATGAAGCGGCGCAGCAGCAGCTGGACGCCGAGGGTGACCCCGACCCGCCAGATCTGCGAGAACGTCGCCGCTCCCGTCGAGCGGAACAGACGGTGGGTCGTTTCGCTGGCGCTCAAGGAGTGTTCTGGGCCAGCCGTCCGTCCAGACCCAGCGTTTCTGCGGCGCCTTGCATCGCGCCGAGCACATTCTGCACGTGATCCCAGAGCTCGAGCCCGCCCTCGAAACAGACGCGACTGAAATCTGCGGTCGCCGTTTCGACCTCTTCCCGGTCCACGCCGCGGGCAAATGCTTTCTCTTTCCACCGCTTGCGCAGCGACTTGAGCTTGACATCGCGGACGTCCTTGCTGGGTCGCACCAGGGTCGAGGCGATGACCAGACCAGTGACTTCATCGCAGGCGAGAAGCGCGTAGTCCATCGGCTCCGATCGCTCGACACCGGTACCGACTTCGTTGTGGGACAGAATCGCCTGGACGACGGGCTCGGGGCAGCCTGCCGCCCTGAGAATCGGCGCCCCCTCCGCCGGATGCGCTTCGAGGCTCGGGTGAATCTCCCAGTCGAAGTCGTGGAGTATCCCGGCGAGTCGCCATGGCTCGGCGTCTTGCTGTAGCTTGTCGGCGTAGAAGGCCATCGCCGCTTCGACCGAGAGCATGTGACGCCTCAATCCCTCAGCCTGAACATTTTGCTGGACCAGTTGCCAGGCGTCTTCTCGATTCATTGCATCAGCTCCCTTCATACGACCGAGAACGTAACCGTCGCCTTGGCCACCAGCCGATCGTTCTGGAAGACTTCCCCTTCCGCCACCGCCAGACGACGCCCGAGCTTGAGAGTTTTGCCGCGACCGACCAGCCGCCCGGGCTCGGCCCGGCGCATGAGTTGCAGCTGAATCGAGGCCGGAACCACGGCTCTGCCTACACTCTGTGCCGCAGAAACCTCGGCGACCGTCGCCAGCACGGCGAAATGGATGAGCCCCGGGGCGATCTGATGATCGGGGCGAGTGTCGAGCACCACTGAGGTACCGTCCTCGCCGGTCCGCAGGCCCAAGGCGTTGTTGAAGCTCTGTCTCATCAGTTCTCGAACACTCTCGGTGCCACAGCAATCCAGATGCGGCTATCCTACAATCGGCTAGCAGCCCGCGCGACCGTCTCGACCTCTACCACGGGCTGCTGAAGGTATCTGTGATGAGCCGACTTCTCCTGATCAGCAACTCGACCTCCCACGGCGAGGGATACCTCGATCACTGTATCGGTGAGATGTTGAGTTTTCTCGGGCCGATCCGCGAGGTTTGTTTTGTACCGTTCGCGGTCTACGACCGGGAGAGTTATGGAGAATCGGCACGCAGACGTTTTGCCGCGGAAGGAATCGAGGTAAGGGTTCTCACCACCGATCGTGTCGGTGGAGAAGTGCTCGAAGAGACACCGGCGGTGTTCGCGGGTGGCGGCAATACGTTTCGACTTCTCAAGACGCTTCAAGACAGCGGTTTCCAGGGTGTGTTGCGCAGGCGGACTCTGGAGGGAATGCCTTATATGGGAGCCAGCGCCGGATCCAACATCGCGGCTCCGACCATTCGGACGACCAACGATATGCCTATCGTCCAGCCCGCCTCGTTCGACTCACTGGATCTGCTGCCTTTCCAGATCAACCCGCATTACCTCGACCCGGACCCCGTTTCACAGCACATGGGGGAGACCCGTGAGCAGCGATTGGTGGAGTATCTGGAAGAGAACGACCGAGTCGTGGTCGGATTGCGCGAGGGCGCTTGGATTCGGGTCGAAGGTGACGAGGCAGGCCTAGGCGGCCGCAACGGCGCCCGCATCCTGCGTCGCGACACCGAGCCCGAGGAGCGCCCCCCGGGCGCGAGCCTCACGGATCTGCTTTGACTGGAGTCGGCCGGCTAGCGGCAGCCTGATCGAACGCCCGGCTGGAAACACCGCTCGCTACTCAGCCTTGGAGGAGTTCGCTCGCGCCTCGTTGTTCGCCCGCACGGACCGCACGCGACCTTTCGCCGATCTCTTGCGCTCGCGGGCTCACAGCGTTCCCGCCAGGCATTCATCGGGCTGCGGCAGCCGGCGGGTCGACGTGTTCAGTCGAGAAACAGATCCTCGAGCAGCGGCTGACCCGGCTCTACCGCGTAGATGTCGAAGTCTTCGACTCCCTCCTCGGCGAGCACCTCGTCATCGATAAAGAAGTTCCCCGTGCACTCGCGGCTGTCACGGGCGAGAATCGCGTGCGCCGCGTCGGCGAGAATCTCCGGTTTCCGACAGTTCTTGGCCTCGATCCCCGCCGGCAACATCGCGACTGCGGCGGTATCGATGACCGTTCGCGGCCACAGCGCATTGACGGCGACTCCGTCTCCGGCAAACTCCGCTGCCATGCCCAGAACACACATGCTCATGCCGAACTTGGCCATGGTGTAGGCGGTGTGGCGGGCGAACCACTTGGCGTCCATGTGGAGCGGGGGCGACAACGTGAGGATGTGCGGGTTGGTGGCGTTCTTCAGATGCGGTAAGCATGCTTGCGAGCAGAGAAAGGTCCCACGAGCGTTGACACCGGCCATTAAGTCGTAGCGCTTCATCGGCGTCCCGAGAGTGCCCGCGAGAAAGATGGCGCTGGCGTTGTTGACCAGAATGTCGATGCTGCCAAACCGCTCCACGGTCTTGGCGACCGAGTCCTGCACCTGATCTTCGAATCGAATGTCTGTCTTGAGAGCGAGCGCCTGGCCTCCCGCTTCCTCGATCTCCTTAGCCGCCGTCAGGATGGTGCCCGGGAGCTTGGGGTGTGGCTGTGTGGTCTTGGCGGCAATGGCGATGTTGGCGCCGTCGCGGGCCGCTCGCAGCGCGATGGCCTTGCCGATGCCCCGGCTGGCGCCGGTGATGAAGAGGGTTTTGTTCTCGAGACTTCGCATGTCGGGTTCCTCCGCTGGACGCTGGATCTTACTCCGCCTACGCGGACGTGAAGGGGTCTCGCGCCGAAGCCGTCGCTTCGCAAGCAAAGAGAGGCTTGCTCCGCGACGCTTGCGGCGCTCCCTTCCCGACCGAACGGCGGTGAGGTTGGACCTCTTGAACGAAGCACACCGCGCGGGCGAGCAACGAGGCGCGAACGAACTCTTCCAAGTCTGAGTAGCGAGCGCCGTTTCCAGCCGGGCGTTCGACCGGGCTGTCGCCAGCCGGCCGGCCGGCCGGCCTAGCTTCCCTCCAGGGCTCTCACGAGCGCCGGCAGAACTTCTTCGGCGGGCTGGGTGATCTCCGAGATGCCGTAGATCCTCGCCTGAGATG
>JAOTZA010000261.1 GCA_029861655.1 Acidobacteriota bacterium
GTTCTCCACTACCGGCTGATCGAGAAGATCGGCGAGGGCGGGATGGGCGTTGTCTGGAAGGCGGAGGACACTCGCCTGCATCGGCATGTCGCGCTGAAGTTTGTTCCCGAGGCGAGCACAGGGGACGCGGAGACCGTGGAGCGGCATCTGCGCGAGGCGCGCGCCGCCTCGGCCCTCAACCATCCGAACATCTGTTCAATCTACGATATTGGCGAGTGGGACGGCCGGCGGTTTATCGTCATGGAGTTGCTGGAGGGCCGGTCACTCCAAGAGCACATCGGCGGCAAACCGATGGAGGTCGAGGCTGCGGTCTCGCTCGCGATCCAAATCGCCGACGCTCTCACCGCCGCACATGCCAAGGGGATCATCCACCGCGACATCAAGCCAGCCAACATCTTCGTAGTTAAGGACGAATCGGCCACTCTACGCGCGAAGATGCTGGACTTCGGTTTGGCCAAACTCGCGATCGGCCCGGCACTCGAGCCCGGTGCCGACGACGTGACACAAACGGCACTGGCGATGACCACCCCGGGAGCGGTGATGGGCACGGTCTCCTACATGTCACCCGAGCAGGCTCTGGGCAAAGAGCTCGACCACCGAACGGACGTCTTCTCCCTTGGCGTTGTGCTCTACGAGATGGTCACTAGGCGCCGGGCCTTCGGGGGCAAGACTTCCGCGGCGGTGTTCGATGCGATTCTCAATCGCGTGCCGACAGCGCCGGTGTCACTCAACCAAGAGGTCCCGGCAGAGCTCGACCGCATTCTCAACAAGACGCTTGAGAAGGACCCCACCCTGCGGTATCAGAGTGCCGCCGGCCTGAGCGCCGATCTCAAGCGATTACGGCGCGACTCGTCAGCCGACCGAGGCTCTGTGACGCTGCCCGCGGTCCCAACCGGCTCGGGCCGCCGATGGGTATGGGTGTCAGGAGCGGTCGTTGCGGCCCTGGCCGTGGCGCTCATGGCGGGTCTCTGGCTCGGCAAGGGGACGGGCACACTAGAGGAGCCGGTGGACCAAGCTCCCGCGGTCTTGGAGCCCGTTGCCGCATCGATTGCGGTCCTTCCCTTTGCTGACATGAGCCCGGAACAGGATCAGGAGTACTTCTCGGATGGGCTTGCCGAAGAGCTGCTCAACGTCTTGGCGAAGAACCGGGAACTCAAGGTAGCGGGACGCACCTCTTCTTTCCAGTTCAGAGGCAAGGGCCAGGACCACCGGGTGATCGGCGACAAGCTAGGCGTGGCTTCGATCCTCGAGGGGAGCGTGCGCAAGGAAGGCAATCAGGTGCGAATCACGGCCCAGCTCATTAGTGCGGCCGACGGCTTTCACCTCTGGTCGGAGAGCTACGACCGGGAGCTCAAGGACATCTTCGCCCTCCAGGATGAGATCGCTAAGTCTGTAGCCAAGGCTCTCCAGGTCACCCTCCTCGGCGGGGAGGCAGGCCTGTCCCCGCAACTGATCGATCCGGTGGCGTATATGGCCTACCTCCAGGGACGGCACTTCAGTGGGCTGGGGGTCGGCGAAGAGACTTTGGAAGAGGCAGCAGGCTACCTCGAGCAGGCGCTCGAGATCGTTCCCGATTTCGCCCCAGCGTGGGCTCAGCTTTCCAATGTTCGAGTCTGGCAAGCTAATCAGGGTTACCGGCAGCTCGACGAGGGCTTCTCCCAGGCTCGCCAGGCGGCGGAAAGAGCCCTCGAGCTGGACCCAAACCACGCAGAAACCTATGTCGCCCTCGCGGAGATCAAGATGTTTTTTGACTGGGACTGGCAAGGAGCGAGCGCGGCCGCCCAGACGGGCTTGGAGCTCGAGCCGGCCAATACGGCAGTGCTTGAGGTAGCGGCCGGAATAGCAGCAAGCCAAAGCCGCGGGGAGGAGGCTTTAGAGCTGGGCCGGCGAAGGGTGGCACTCGATCCACTCAACGCCGGAGCTTATATGCGTCTCGGGTTTGGCGCCTACCACCTTGGCCTCCTCGACGAGGCTGAGAGATCGCTCAAGAAAGCTCTGGAACTACAACCAGATCGGCCAGTCGCTCACTCTCGACTAGGCGAGGTCTACCTGGCGCAAGGCAGACCCGAAGAGGCCTTGAGGGAGATGGAAGAGGAGCTTGTGCCTGCCTGGCAGAGATATGGCCTGGCACTTGCGTATCACGCCGCACAACGGCAGGGGGAAGCGGATGCGAAACTGGCCGAGCTGATCGAGAGCAATCAGCTTGACTGCGCCTTTCAGATCGCCCAAGTCTACGCCTTCCGCGGCGAGATCGATGCCGCTTTTGATTGGCTGGAACGGGCTTACCGGCAGCGCGATAGCGGCCTCTCGGAATACCTAAGGCTCGGCCCGCATCTCGCGAAACTCCACGGCGATCCCCGCTGGCCGAAGTTCCTCGAGAAGATGGGTCTGTTGGAGTGAGCACGAGCTGGATTGCCCATCCATTTGACGCGCTGATCGATCATCTATTCTTGAGCCGCTTCGTGGCGACGTCGAGTGTTTGCTCAGTCTTTGCAACCGTTCTTCGAGTTTCCAGCCGCGCAGGAAACCGGTGACAGGGAGTCCCTCCCGTCCGCCCTCCCATCCCAGTCACGGCTTTCCCAGCTGCAGCGGATCGTGGTGGAAAAGAGCCGGTGCAGCGATCTCGAGCACTTCTTGGACGAGTTTGCGGCGCTTCTTGTCACCCGGAATTCGGGGACAGGCACGTCCGCCCTCGCCCCCTCCCGAGCCAGTCCCCGAATTCCTGCTCGGGATCTCGAGGCGACCACCAGAGCTGGTGCTTGTAGGCGATGGTGTAGCCGACGCCGGTGCAGGAAACCGGTGACAGGGAGTCCCTCCCGTCCGCCCTCCCATCCCAGTCACCGCTTTCCCAGCTGCAGCGGATCGGCCCGACGAGAAACCCTGGTACGGGTGAGGGTAGACCGGATGGATGCCGGGCGCATCCGAGCGATTGAGGGTTCTGTTAATCAAACAGCGTCGAATGAGCAGGAGACGAAAGAGCAAACCGAGCGGTAGTAGGAGCACCGCAGACTAAGGTCTTTTTGGAGGTCGGAGCATGGCTGCAATCGCTGAGTCAATCGAGAAACACCACAGACTGATCATCACAGCGCTTTCGTTGATTTTGCTCGTGATGGTTGCGGCCTGCACATTCCACGACGTCATCCCGATCTGTCATTGGCTGTTCGGGTGTGATCATCCGATGCATGGCGGTTGAACTCTTGGAAAGGGCTGTGACCGTACGTCGATCTTGTGCTGGCCAAGAAGCGGGTCCTGAAGGAGTGGCAGACTGATGGCAGGCCCAGCGACCGTTGTGCTCGTACATGGAGCTTTTCACGGGCCGTGGTGCTGGGAAAAGGTGACATCCCTCCTGCAAGCGCGGGGCGTCCCGGCGGCCCTCGTCGATCGGGGTGTGGGAGAGCCCCGCCAGGTCAGCTCCGACCCATGGCTCGACCAGGAGCGAGTACGCGAGGTGGTCAACGAGGTTGCTCGCCCCGTCGTGCTTGTGGGGCACTCTCAGAGTGGTGTCGGAGTCACTTACGGGGGAGCGGACAACCACTTTGTGCGGCACCTCGTGTACCTCACTGCTGTAATGCCTGGGGTCGACCTTGGCGAGACCCAGGTAGGGACCGAGCTCGTCGTCAGCGGTATACGGCCCACCGAAACAGGGACCATCTTCGACCCTGGGTTGGCGGAAGAAGTCTTCTCAACGACTGCGACCCTGAGGATGTGGCGTGGGCGCTCGCCCGCCTCGATCCGCAGGCTCCAGCTTCACGGCGCGAGAAGCCGAGCACCTATGTGGTCTGTACTGACGACCACACTCACAACCTCGAGGCGCAGCGGGTCTTCGCGACGCAAGCCACGTACGTCGCAGAGTGGCCGACGAGCCACTCGCCATTCGTATCCAGGCCAGGGCTCGTGGCGGACCTGCTAGCCGACCTCGCTGAGCAGTACGCTGAACGACCTGCAGGAGTCGAACCCGTCTAAGGAGGCTTGGGGTCAGGTCTTGAATTGCAGCACGGCGCCGCCCTGGCCTCCCCGGAATGCTGCAATTCGAGACCTGACCCCAAGAACCTGTACGATGAGACCTGGCTCGGATAAGCCAGGTCTCACCGCAAACATTTTCAGCTCGGGCAGTTAGAAGCGTTGGAGGCCTTCAATGGATTTCGTAAGAATGGGGGAGTCGACTCGATCGGCCGACCGATGAGCTTCGTACCGAGCATCATCGCCCTTTCCGCGATGGCCGCGGTAGCGTTGGCGATCACGGTCGCCCGCGGCGGCATCAACGCCGAACCGTCCGTGTTGCGCAGCGCGGCCCGCATGGCGGTTCTTGCCATCGTGTGTCAGGTTCTCCACTTCTCCGAGGAAGTCGGCGGCGGATTGAACCGTCGCTTTCCAGAGTTCTTCGGCCTCGACCCGATTACGATGGACTCTTTCGTCAGCGTCAACCTCGTTGCGCTCGCGGTCTGGGTGCTTTCCGTCCCGGCACTGATGGCCCGCGTCTCCGCCTCCCTCTTTCCCCTCTGGTTCCTGGCCGTTGCCTCCGTGTCGAATGCCTTGCTCCACCCCGCTCTGGCCATCGCCACAGGCGGCTACTTCCCGGGAGTCCTCACCTCGCCCGTCGTGGGCGTGGCGGGGTTGTTCCTGCTTGGTAGTCTCGCTCGGGTCACGGCG
>JAOTZA010000263.1 GCA_029861655.1 Acidobacteriota bacterium
AGAACCTAACACCGCCGGCGAGCCAGAAAACGGTCTCAACGGGTGGTTTAAATGCCTACGCGGAGGGGTCTGTCCGTCGGTCCTGGGTTCTGGAAGAAGGACTTCGGACGCAGCGTCGCGCGCAGGCCTCGCTCGCGGTCAAGGAGTCGGCGCGAGGATCATCCGCCGAGCTTCCGCTTGACCGCATCCCGCACCAGCTCGAGGTGCTCCCCCTCCGGGCCGACGACCTCTTTCAGAAAACGCTGTATCTCCTGCTTCAACCCGCGCTCGTTCGCCAACGCGGGTGTGTAGAAGTTTGTGTTTCCTTCTTTCTCGACCTTCAGGAACCCCTTCTTCTCCATTCGGCTGACAAAGGTCAGGATGGTTCGGTAGTCGCGCTTCGGCTTCTTGCGATCCTTGCCGTGGATCTCGCGCACGTTGGCGCGGCCGAGGCGCCAACAGATCCGCATGATCTCCCACTCGGACGGCGAGAGCCGCTCTTTGCCGGGCTGGGTCTTGGGCCGGGCCATCAGGGCTCTATGATATACCACAGAAATAGTAGACCTCGATCCGCTAGAGTGGTGAGGAGGTCCGTCGCACGATGAAAGACCTGCGCGTAGATGAAGTCCTGAGGCACCTGCACCCGCCTGTGGGATTCAAACCCTGGCACGGGGGCCCGACGATCCTCGGCGCCTTACGCGGGGTGTCTGAACAGCTCGCCGCTTGGCAGCCCGATCCCGGCCGCCACTCGATCTGGGAGCTGGCACTTCACGTGGCCTACTGGAACTACGCCGTGAGGCGGAGGCTCACCGGGGAACCGACGGGCGGCTTCCCCCGGTCGCCGTCCAACTGGCCCGAGCTTCCCAAGCAGAGAGGCGCCAACATATGGCGGGACGATCGCCGCCTGGTGCGCAGCGAGCACGATCGTCTGGTCGAAGCGATCGAGAGCTTCGATGCGCGCCGCCTGGGCGAGATCAGCGGCCAGGGCAAGGTCGCCTACGCCGACCTCGTGACCGGCGTTCTTCTCCATGACACCTACCACGTGGGCCAGATCCAGCTGCTCAAGCGGTTGGCCCGCAGCTGGGGCGTTTGAGTCGCGTGGGCGTCCACGTCGAAGAGATCCCGAGCGGAGCGCGCTCGATCGCAGAGGTGAGTACCTCGAACGTTGCGTTTGTGGGTACGTTTTCGAACGGGCCGTTGAATCGCCCGGTGCGGATTGCGAGCTTTGCCGACTTCAAGCGGGAGGTCGGTGGGCTCGACGCCAAGAGCCCGACGAGCTACGCGATCAAGCAGTTCTACCGCAACGGTGGCGATGTGGCTTTTGTTGTGCGTGCCGGGTCCGAGGACGTCGGAGCGGACCCGGAGGTGCCCAACCGAGCGGAGACGGCGCCGGTCACGACCGACCAATTGATGGACGCCGTGAGGAGCCTCGACTCCATTGCGCCCGAGATCTTCAGCCTGCTGGTTCTGCCCGACGCCGCCGACCGACCTCGAAAGGGGGACCGTCTACTCCGAAGCCGAGCAGTACTGCGCCGAGCGTCGCGCCTTTCTACTGGTGGATATCCCCGAGGCGGTCGACACGTTCTCCGAGATGGTCGATTGGATGACCGAGGTCGGCAGCGCGCTGGGCAAGAACGCTGCCGTCTACTTCCCGCGTCTCGAGATCGCCGACCGGCGGGCTGGCAGTCGCCGGCGCAATGTCGGCGCCGGCGGCACGCTGGCCGGCATCTACGCTCGCACGGACTCCAGACGCGGCGTGTGGAAAGCGCCCGCCGGGACCGAGGCTTCCATCAGAGGGGCTTCCATCGTCGCCCGCCTCAACGCGGTAGATCGCCGCTTACTCCGGCAGGCCCATCTTCTCGAGGAAGACCGGCCATCGGGGGTCGTCATGGAGGTTGTGAAGAAACGGGCTCGCTTTCACAAATGCGAGCCCAGGGTCACGGTGGGAGTAGCCGCGCTCGAGCCACTCAAAAGCCATATCGGGCTCGTCCCGATAAGCATGGATCTCGGCCAGCTGGAAGGCCGCATCGTCTCCGTACTTCTCCGTCATCTCTATCAAAGCCGCCTCGGCCTCCTCCGGGCGACCCTGCGCGTGGTAGACCAACGCCAAGCCATACCTGCGCCAATGCGGGGTGCTCTCCTGCCTGATCTCCGCCAGCGCCGCCTCGAAGCGCGACCGTGAGAGCTCGATGAGACCCAACCTCATGCGCGCGCCAGAACGCTTTGGCTGGAGCTCGAGTACCTTGAGAAAAGTCCCTTCCGCCTCTTGCGCGTGACCCGCTTCCATCAGCTCGGTCCCGAGGCTGTACTGGGCCGAAATGCTCAGCGGGTCGAGCTCTACGGCTCGCCGGGCGAAGGCGATGGCTTGGTCGGTGCGCCCAAGTGCGGAGGACAAATCCGCCGCGGCGAGGACGACAGTGGCGTTACCGGGAGCCAACGCTCGTGCTTTTCCCAACGCCATTTCGGCCCCGGCCCAATCCCAATCGTAGGCCCCCTTGATATCTCCCAGAGCCGCCCAGCCCTCGGCGAGCCCGTCGTCCAGCTCGATCGCCCGCATGGCCGCCTCGCGGGCCAGTCGAAATCCGTCGTCGAACGGTTGGTACGCTTGATTCGTCTGCGCGATCCGGGCTGCCGCCAGACCGGCCCAGGCCGGAGCGTAGTCCGGATCCAACGCCAGCGCCTCCTCGAAGTAGTCCACCGCTCTCGCCAGATCCTCCTGACTCGTTAGCTTTCCGAAGTGCTGCCCTTGGAGGTAAAGGTTGTAGGCCCCGGGGTTCGTGTCCCGCGCCTGGGAGTCGCCGGTCGGTCCTCCGAGCAGGGTGACTTGGAGCGCCTCGGCCACCGAAGCGGCGATATCGTCCTGGACCGCGAAGATGTCCTCGAGCGTCCGGTCGTAGCTCTGCGACCAGAGATGAAAACCATCCGCGACGTTGACCAGCTGGGCAGTGATGCGCACCTGCTCGCCCGCCTTCCTCACGCTGCCCTCGAGAATCGAGGCCACGCCCAGCTTCTCACCGATGATTCGCAAGTCTTCGGTCCTGCCTTTGAACTGGAACGACGACGTGCGGCCGGCCACTTTGAGATCGCGGATCTGCGCCAGGACGTTCAGGAGTTCCTCCGAGAGGCCGTCGGTGAAGTACTCCTGGTCCTTCTCCGGGCTCATGTCGACAAAGGGCAGGACGGCGATCGAGGCATAGCCCGGTATGGGTGCCACCGACGCTTCCTCAGACTGAACGGACGGCTGGCCCGAAGAGTCCGCCCCCTTGCCAATCCAGAAGGCCGTCGCGACGACCAAAGCCAGTGCCGTCGCCCCAAGTCCGGTCCAGAGTCCACGGCGTGACGGCGCCGCTGTCGGTTCGGTTGTTGGAGCCGGCGTTTGCCCGGGCGCCGCCAAGCCTGACGCCAAGGTCGCATCCCTTTCGAGGCGCAAGAGGTCCGCTTTGAGCTCGGTGGCGCTCTGGTAACGGAGGGATTCATCCTTCTCCAGCGCCTTGTTGAGGATGTGCTGGAGCTCGTCGGGTAGATCAGGGTTCAGACGTACCGGAGCCGTCGGGACCTGGTTCAGGATCAGGCTGAAAATCGCCCCCGCGGTCTTGCCTTCGAACGGCTGTTTTCCGGTTGCCATCTCGTAAAGCACGACCCCCAGGGAGAACAGATCGGTTCGTTCGTCGAGCTCCTCGCCTCGCACCTGCTCCGGCGACATGTAACCGATGGTGCCCATCGAGGTGCCGGGAGATGTCAACCGTTCGGGCGCCAGTTCGGTCCGGGGATCCGCTGACTTGGACTCCTCCCGAGCCAGATCTTCAGTCACCTTGGCGAGCCCGAAGTCGAGCACCTTGGCGTCACCGCGGCCGGTTACGAAAAGATTGGCCGGCTTGAGGTCCCGATGGACGATGCCGGCCCCGTGGGCCGCCTCCAAGGCGTCCGCCACCTGGGAGCCGAGTTGGACGATCTGCTCGACCGGCATGGGCTTGCCGCTGATCCGGTACTTCAAGGTCTGGCCATCCATCAGCTCCATGACGATGAAGAAGCGACCCTCTTCTTCGGCCAACTCATAGATCGTGCAAATGTGCGGGTGGTTCAGAGCCGAGGCCGCCCGCGCCTCGCGCCGAAACCGGGCCAGAGCCTCGGGGTCCTCGGCCAGCGAATCCGGCAGGAACTTGAGCGCCACCTGTCGACCCAGGATCAGATCCTCGGCGCGGTAGACGATGCCCATGCCGCCACCCCCGAGCCGGTCGAGAATCTTGTAGTGAGAGATGGTGGTGCCGATCAAGGGCGGCCTCAGGGCAACGTTGCGCCGCGGGAGCAGTGTGCTTCTACGGCTGGACCTATTCTAATGGGCCTGTGGAGCCGAATCGTCAGGGCTCGAGCTCGAGGATCGCCAGCTCACCGGAGGCATGTTGCCTGGTCAGTCGTGGCCCCAAAACCGCGGTCAGGGACGGCACGACCTGGGTCGGGACGACCAGGTAGTCGATTCTGTCCTGGTCGAGCAGCGCGTTTAGCTCGGCGAACCGGGCGGGATCGCTGATGAGCCGTGGGTAGAGCTCGACCTTGGGCCAGTAGTCGGGGGTCAGAAACCAGTGACCTGCCCAAACCCGGTGGTGGGTATACGCGGGGATGACGAGGCCTATTTTGGGCGGAGCGAGAACACGTCCCTGGGGCAG
>JAOTZA010000264.1 GCA_029861655.1 Acidobacteriota bacterium
CAAGACGATCTCGAGAGGCCGCACGCCGGGTGTGAACGCCAGGTGCCAGGGGTCCATCGGTTCGTAGGACCAGGTGACGCGATCGGCTCGCGCCTCGGGGACGAGATCCCAACCGTTCTCCAGCCACCCCCAGGAGGTCTCCGGCGTTGCGAGTACGTCGAGCTCTCGGTGTTTGACATAGGCGAGGCGGAACTCCTCGATCATATTGCCGCCGATGCCGTCCGAGCCCAGGACGATTGGGTTGTCGAAACGGAACGGTCGGGCGTAGCCGACGGCGTTGTTCATGTTCGAGCGGGTGTTGTGCTGGATGGTGCCTTTGAGGTCGTGGTCGTCCGGTAGATGGATACAGTGCGCGAGCAACCAGTCGTCGCGGGTCAGCCCCTCGAGCCTTGCCGGTGCATCGGCGTCCCCGGGCCCTTCGGCGACGTGAACGTGCGCTCCAACACCGAGGTCTGCGGCCAGCGCGGCGGCCGCCGCCAGGGTCTCGTCGGTGCAGGTAAAGGCCGCGTGAATGCCGACCAGCCCCCGGCCACCGTCGCGCAGAAACCGCTCGTTCTCTTCCAGCCCGCGGCGGGCCCCCTCGGGACCGTGGCGATCGGTCACACCATAGGCACAAACGACCCGAACACCCACCTCGGCGCAAGCGTTGGCGATCACCGACAAAGACCCTTCGATGGCGTTGGGCGATTCGTGGTGGTCGACGATAGCGGTGGTTCCGGCCTCCAGCGCTTCGAGCGCGCCGAGCATTGCCGACCAGCGGATCATCTCCAGGTCGAGGGCCGCATCGAGCCGCCACCAGATCTGCTCGAGGATCTCCTGAAAGTCGGTCGGTGTCTTGGGTGGTGCGGGCATGCCCCGCGCCAGCGAGGAGTAAAGGTGGTGGTGCCCGCAAACGAGGCCCGGTGTGGTTCTACTCATTTGTGGTTGCCCGCGGCACGCTCACAGACGGCATCATCGGCTTCTTTGTCCAACGGATCTAGCCTAGCAGCCTATGGAAGACGTCGAGGCAGTGGAGCTATAATCGACGTGTAGTGAGCAGTATCGATCGGTTCTTTGGGCTTCAGGCCCAGGGTACGACGGTGGCGACCGAGGTTCGCGCCGGTGTGGTGACCTTTCTCACCATGTCGTACATCCTGTTCGTCAACCCGCAGATTTTGTCGCAGGCGGGGCTGCCGGCAAGCGACGTAGCGGTCGCCACCGCCCTGGCCGCCGCTGCTGCGACGCTGGTCATGGGGCTCTATGCGAACTACCCGTTCGCCCTGGCGCCCGGGATGGGACTCAACGCCTATTTCACATTTGGCGTGGTTGGCGCGCTGGGGATTCCCTGGCCGGTCGCGCTGGCCGCTGTCTTTGTCGAGGGACTTCTGTTTCTGGCACTTGCGGCGACCGGTGTCCGAACCGCGCTTCTGAGAGCGATTCCCACCTCGATCAAGATCGCCACCATGAGTGGGATCGGCCTGTTTCTGGCAATCATCGGTTTTCAGAACGCCGGCCTCGTCGTCGATCACCCGGCGACGCTGATCACCATGGGAGATGTCCGCAGCCCGACCGTTCTGCTGGCGCTGGCCGGGCTGATCGTGATGACGGTTCTGCTCGCCGGGCGGGTCAAGGGAGCGATTCTGATCGGTATTCTGGGTGTGACCGTCGTGTGTTGGCTCAGCGGTTTGAGTCCCAGGCCCGAGCAACTCTTCACCATCCCGCATCTTCCGGAAGAGACCTTCCTGGCGCTCGATTTCAGCGGTCTCTTGACCGGCAAGCTGCTTCTGGTGGTTGTCGCGTTTCTTTTTGTCGACATCTTCGACACCGCGGGAACCTTGATCGGCGTCGGCCGCCTGGCCGGTTTTGTCGACGAAGACGGCGAGCTGCCGAGGGCCAACCGGGCGTTTGCCGCCGACGCGGTCGGCACGGTCGTCGGCGCGGCGGTGGGAACGAGCACCGTGACCAGCTATGTCGAATCGGCAACCGGTGTCGAGGAGGGCGGCAGAACCGGGCTGACATCGGTAGTGGTGGGTAGCTTCTTCTTGCTGTCGCTCTTCCTGACGCCACTCTTCACGGCGGTGCCCGCCTATGCGACGGCGCCGGCCCTGATCGTGGTCGGGGCGCTGATGATGCAGGGTGCCCGCGAGTTGGACTGGTCGAAGATCGACGAGGCCGTACCGGCCTTCTTGACCGCCGCGACCATGCCTTTTACCTACTCGATCGCCAACGGCATCAGCCTCGGCATCGTCTCCTATGTCTTGATCAAGGTCTTGCGGGGCCGGTTCCGCGAGGTTCATCCACTGATGCACGTTCTGGCGCTGCTGCTGATCGTTTTCTACGCCGTGCGGACCGGCGGCTAGCAGCCCGTGCTAGAGGTCCAGATGGTCGCGCAGTGACCTACGACCTGATCATCCGGAACGGGCGTTTGCGAGGCCGCAAGCAGCCGGTCGACATCGGGATCGCCGGCGGGGTCTTCGCGAAGATCGCCAGGAAGATCCCCGAGCGGGCGCGCAAGGTGATCCGGGCCAACGGCTGTCTGGTGACCGAGTCTTTCGTCAACCCGCACCTTCATCTGGACAAGGTCTACACCGTTGGGATGCTCGACTCACGTGCGATCGAGGCGTACCACGGCGGCGAAATGGGCGCCGCCATGAGCGCCATCGAACAGGCGGCGAGAGTCAAAGAAAAGTATGACCCACGCTGGATCCTGAAGAACGTGCGCAAGGCTCTACGGCTTGCGGCACGTTTTGGCAACACGCACATCCGCGCCTTTGCGGATGTCGATTCGAAGGCGAAGCTCATTGGCGTCAAGGCGCTTCTGAAGGCGCGCGAGGAGTTCAGCGGGGTGGTCGATGTGCAGGTCGTTGCCTTTCCCCAGGACGGCATCGTCCGGGAGCCGGGCACCACCGATCTCATCCGCCAAGCGATGGAACTGGGCGCCGACGTGGTCGGCGGGATCCCGTGGATCGAATACACGCACGACGACGAGAGAAGACACATCGACGAGATGCTGGAGATCGCCAAAGCGTACGACGCGGATGTCTCGATGCTCGTCGATGACGCCGGCGATCCGGGCTTGCGCACGCTGGAGATGCTCGCGGTGCGCGCGATCGAGGAGGACTGGGTGGATCGCTGTCTGGCGCATCACGCGCGGGCGATGAGCATGTACCCGGAGCCCTACTTCAGGAAGGTCGCCGCGCTCCTGAAGAAGGCCGGTATGGGTGTGGTCAGCGATCCGCACACCGGTCCGCTCCACGCTCGGGTCAAAGAGTTACTCGCCGAAGGGGTATCGGTGGCGTTGGGACAGGATGACATCGCCGACGCCTACTACCCGTTTGGGCGCAACAACATGCTCGAGGTCGGTTTTCTCGGCGTCCACATGCTCTGGATGACCACGTTTCCCGAGATGGAAAGAATCTACGACATGATCACCGTCGACGCGGCGCGGGTGATGAACATCGAGAGCTTCGGGATCAGGACCGGTTCGCCGGCGCACTGTGTCGTGTTGAAGGTGGAGAGCGTCTACGACGCGCTGTGGCACCACGAGCAGCCAAACCACGTGATCAGCCATGGCAAGTTGGTCGATCCCGAGGGGCTTCCGGGGTAGTTCCGTGACATTCGAGATCGGCCTCGTTTTCGCAATTCTGGCCGCTGCGGTCTTGCTGTTCGTGACCGAGTTCGTCCGGGTCGACGTGGTGGCCCTCATGGTGCTGGTGAGCCTGGCGGCGACCGGTCTGCTGTCGCCCGAGGAAGCGGTTTCCGGCTTCAGCAATCCTGCGGTGATCACCGTGTGGGCCGTCTTTATCTTGAGCGGCGGGTTGTCGCGCACCGGTATCGCGGGAATCCTCGGACGCCAGGTCCTGCGGTTCGCAGGCAACAGCGAAGCCCGCCTCGTGATGGTGATCATGCTGACGTCGGCGACGCTCTCGGCATTTATGAACAACGTCGGCGTGGCGGCATTGTTGTTACCGGTGGTGATGGACATCTCGCGCCAGACCGGCCGCGCCCCGTCGAAGCTCCTGATCCCATTGGCTTTCAGTTCTTTGCTCGGAGGACTGATGACCCTGATCGGGACACCGCCCAATATCCTGATCAGCGCCGCGCTCAGCGAGAACAACCTCGAGCCGTTTGGGATGTTCGATTTCACACCGGTTGGGGCTCTGGTGGTGCTGGGGGGGATCGTCTACATGTCGGTGATCGGCCGGCGGATCCTGCCGTCGAGGAATCCGGTGCGTGAGCTTGCGGGTGACGGGGTGGACCTCGAACAGGTCTACGGGCTTCGCGAGAGGCGCTTTGTGCTCGATGTTCCCGAGGGCTCTCCCCTGGCCGGCAAGAGCCTGGCGGAGAGCCGGGTGGGATCAGGTCTGGGTCTGAATGTGATGGGCATCCTGCGCCAGGGGAGTCTGGATCTGGCTCCCGACCCGTCGGTGCGTTTCGAGCCCGGAGACCGAATCGTCGTCCAGGGCTCGCAGGATGCGGTCAACGAGGTTGGAGTGCCGTCGTACCTATCGCTCGAGCCGGGCATTGTTCGGCCCCAGGCGCTTGTTTCGGAAGATGTGGAGTTCGCCGAGGTTGTTTTGACACCGCGCTCGAGACTTCTGGGAAAGAACCTGCGCGATCTCGATTTCCGCGGACGTTTCAAAGTGCTCGT
>JAOTZA010000265.1 GCA_029861655.1 Acidobacteriota bacterium
ATGCCATGGCGCACGTGATCATCGACGAGGGGTTGGAGGACAGCGAGTGGATTGCGGCCAACACCGAAGAGTTCGATTCGGTGCGCGAAACGGTGCTCGGCTACCCACCGGAAGAAGCCGCGAAGATCACCGGTGTTCCGGCCGAGGTCATCCGCGAGGTGGCTCGGGCCTACGCCACCACCGAGAAGGCGGGGATCTACTACACCCTCGGCATCACCGAGCACACCTGCGGCACCGACAACGTCTACGCGCTCTCGAATCTGGTACTGATGACCGGCCACCTGGGCAAGCGCTCGGCGGGGATGAATCCCCTGCGCGGGCAGAACAATGTCCAGGGAGCCAACGACTCCGGGGCCACACCGACCTTCTATCCGGGTTACCAGCGGGCCGAAGATCCCGCGGTGCGCGAGAAGTTCTCCCGCGCCTGGGGGGTTCCGCAAAGCGAGACCCGGGGCCTCAATCTCAACGAGATGATGAAGACGATGGGTCCCGACGGGCAGATCAAGGGGATCTTCCTGCTGGGCGAGGACATCGTCATCTCGGAGCCGAACGTCGGGCGGGTCGAGGAGGCACTCAACGAGATCGATTTCCTCGTCGTACAGGACATTTTCATGAACGAGTCATGCCGCTATGCCGATGTCGTCCTGCCGGCGTCGTGTTTTGCGGAGAAAGACGGTGTCTTCACGAACTCCGATCGTCGGGTCCAGCGTGTGCGCAAGGCGGTCGCACCGCCGGGCCAGGCACGCGAGGATTGGAGGATCATCCTGGAGCTCATGAAGCGCGCCGGGCTCGACCAGCCCGGCTACGAGAATCCCGGTGAGATCTACGCCGAGATGGCGTCGCTCACGCCCAAGTTCGGCGGCATCTCGCACCAGAGGATCGACCGCGAAGGAGGGCTTCAATGGCCGGTCGAGACGGCCGACGCTCCCTCGACGGAGTATCTGCACAAGGACGGTGTGCTGCGCGGCAAGGGCCTCTTTCAGGCAGTCGAGTACAGCCCGCCGTTCGAGGAGGCGGATCCCGAGTTTCCGCTGGTGCTCTCCACCGGCCGCACCCTTTATCACTACAACGCCGCCACCCAGACCCGGCGCTCCTACGGGCTGACCACAAAGCAGCCCGAGGGCTTTGTCGAGATCCACCCGTGGAACGCCAGGAAGCTCGGCATAGAGGACGGTCAACTGGTCGATGTGGTGAGCCGCCGTGGGCGCGTCCGGTGTCGCGCCATGGTGAGCAGGCAGGTTCGACGCAATGCCATCTGGATGCCCTTTCATTTCCCCGACGTTCGGACCAACGAACTGACCACCGACGCCGGCGACAAGGTCACCGGGACGGGGGAATACAAGGTGTGTGCGGCTCGGGTCGAGGTCATCGCCGATGTCGCCGATGCCGCGGATGCTGAGACGCCGGCGGGGACCGTGTTCCCGGGGGCCTACGCCTCGGTCTGAGTCGGCTGGCTGCAATCGGGCCGACGTTTCCGAATCGTGAATCGTGGCGTTGCGGCTCCGGCCCCTCAGCCAGTAAGAGCGCGGGGCGATCCGAGCACGACGCGCAAGCGCCGCGCGCAGGATCACCCGAGCTCTGAATCGGGTCTTGGTGGAGTCAGTTTTTCCGGCTTCTCGTTTTCCGGTAGCCTCCGCGTCGTGACGCCTCGACGCTGGGTGCTTTTGTGTGCTGCGCTGCTCTTCTTGTGGCAGCTCGGGAGCCGTGACCTGTGGGCTCCCGACGAGCCCTATTTCGCCGAGGGCGCCCGCGAGATGATCATCGATGGCCGGTGGGTCGTGCCGCATGTCAACGGTGTCGTCACACCGGACAAGCCGCCGCTGTTCTTCTGGCTGATTGCCCTCTTCTCGCTCCCGACGGGGGTGGTGACGCCGTTTACGGCCCGCTTGCCCTCGGTGCTGGCCTCGCTCGGCACGCTGGCCCTCGTGATGCGTCTGGGCGAGCGTTGGTTCGGCGGCCGGACGGCCGCCCTTGCCGGAGCGATGCTCGCGACGACCGTGCTCTTCTGGAACAAAGCGATTTGGAGCCAGACGGATGCGCTGCTGTGTTTCTGGATCTGGCTAGCCCTCTCTGCCTTCGACGCCTGGCGCAGCGGCACATCGGGGGCGCGCAACGCCGGCCTGCTGTTTTGGATTGCGGCCGCGCTCGCGGTCTTGACCAAGGGCCCGGTCGGGTTTCTACTGCCGCTCGGCATCACCATTTGTGTGCTCGTTTGGGACCGGGGAGTCGGTCGGTGGCGGAGCTTTGCGCCGATCTCCGGGCCGGCGCTTTTCGTGGCGATCCTGGGGTCCTGGGTCGTGCTGACCGAGGTGGCCGGGCCCGCCGACTATTCGGTGTGGACTGCGCTTCAGGATCATTTCATCAACCGGGGAATCCAGGGGATGCATCACAAGCAACCGCCGTGGTATTTCCTCGAAACGCTGCCCGGGAACCTCCTCCCCTGGACGGGGCTCATCCCCGGCGCGCTGGTCCTGGCTTGGAGGCGGCGCTTGCGTGCCGATCGCTTCCTGTTCACGGTCGCCGCGTTTGTCTTGCTTTTCTTCTCGATCTCGACCGAAAAGAGAGAGCTTTACGCTTTGCCGGCTTTCCCCGCCTTTGCGTTGATGGTGGCGGCCTTGGTGGCGGCCGTTTGCGGTTGGTGCGAGGTTTGTGAAGAAGGGGGAGACGAGGGGAATTTCGAGCCGCACCGGCGTTGGGTCACCCTTGGTCATGGGTTTGTCGCAGGGTTGCTCATCGTGATGTCAGTCGCCATCGGTGTGCTGGCGAACCGTTCTCCGGAGCTCGCTTATGGCCCGTTTCTCCTGGTGGCGGCGACCTTGGCCGGGACGGGTCTGGCGGTTTTCTTCTTCCTCCGGCACAAGCGGGTCCTACCGGCTGTTCTCGCCCCGGCCGTCGGCATGGCGCTCACCTATCTGCTGGCCGTCTGGCTGATCGCACCGGTCTTTGAACCGAGCAAGTCCGCGCGCCCGTTCTCTCTCGAGATCAAGGCGGTCACCGAGGGCTCGAGGGCGGCCGGCTTGCCCGTTGTGGCCTACGGCTTGGGGAATCTGCCCGAGCACTTCGCCTTCTACTCGGATGGTGTCTACACCGTCGAGACAGATGACCTCGATGAGCTTCGCCGACATCTCGAACGTCCCGAGAATGTGTTCGCGGTCGCCCATGGAGGGCGCCTCGCAGCTCTTCCGTCGGATCTAGCCGCACGGCTCCATGTCGTCGAGGAGACCCGTTTGGCTCGACGAGACGTGTGGCTGATTGCCAATCACGACCGGGCCGGCGCACGTAGGTTTTTCGCCGTGCCCGGTCCCGACTAGCAGCCGCTACTTTAGGTGGTCTTTGCCGCCACCTTCTCCGGGATCATGTCGATCAGCTCCCTGACCGTCCCGGCACTGGCGTGGAGCGCCTCACTCTCGGAGTCCGTGAGACCGATCTCGACGATCTTCTCCATCCCGATGCGGCCAAGCTGCACGGGAACACCCGAATAGGTGCCGTCGAGCCCGTACTCGCCTTCTAGGTAAACCGCGCAAGGAAGGATCTTGTGCTTGTCCTTGAGAATGGCTTCGACCATCTCGGCCACCGCCAACCCGGGTGCGTAATAGGCCGAGCCGGTCTTGAGCAGCGAGACGATCTCGCCGCCACCCTTGCGCGTGCGCTCGATGATGGCGTTGACGCGCTCCTCGGGCAGAAGCTTTGTGATCGGGATACCGGCGACGGTGGAGAAGCGAGCCAGGGGCACCATGCTGTCGCCGTGTCCGCCCAGTACAAAGGCGTGGGTGTTCTCGACCGAGACCCCGAGCTCCATTGCGATAAAGGATCGCATCCGTGCGGAGTCGAGGATTCCGGCCATGCCGATGACCCGCCGGCGCGGGAAGCTGGAAACTCTTCGCGCGACCTCGCACATCGCGTCCAGCGGGTTGGTAACCATGATGATGATGGCCTCGGGCGACACTTCGACCGCTTCTCCGATGCATGTTTCGACGATCTCCAGGTTCTTGTAGAAGAGATCGTCTCGGCTCATACCGGGTTTGCGTGGCAAGCCGGCGGTCATCACGATGATGTCGGAGCCCGCGGTGTCTTTGTAGTTGTTGGTTCCCAAGACCGTCGAGTCGAACCCGAAGATGGGTGAAGACTCGAAGCTGTCGAGTGCCTTGCCCTGTGGAATCCCCTCCAGGATGTCCAGCAGTACGACGTCGCCGAGTTCGAGCCGGGCGCAGTTGAAGGCTACGGTTTCGCCGACGTGGCCGGCGCCGATGACGGTAATCTTGTTTCTCATGCTTCTTCTCCTTTTCCCCGCGGAAAAAACGGAAAGAGGCGCCGGGCGTGAGAGCCCGGCACCGTGTTCATTTAGGCAGTGGTGAGCTCGGGCCGGTCGACCGTTTTCGTCTTTGGGCCTTTGCCGCGTAGGGACAGCGGCACAAAAGGCCGCTCGACCTCGCCGAGATAGACCTGACGGGGCCGCGCGATCTTGGTCTTGGCGTCGCCTCGCATCTCCTTCCAGTGGGCGATCCAACCTGGTAGGCGACCGAGGGCGAACATCACCGTGAACATATCGGTGGGGATTCCCATGGCGCGGTAGAGGATGCCGCTGTAGAAGTCGACATTGGGGTAGAGTTTTCGTTCGACG
>JAOTZA010000266.1 GCA_029861655.1 Acidobacteriota bacterium
GCCCGCCGACGCCGAGACATCCACAAAACGCGCGCCCTCGTTGCGATAGAGTTGGTTGGGTTGGTGAAGCGGGTACGGATCGCGCTTGGCGGCAAGCTCCTCGACCACCTCCACGGCACCGTTGGCCACTACCAGATCCAGCCAGCCGTCATTGTCGAAATCGATCCAGGCGGTGCCAAAACCGGTGTAGAGCCAGCTCGGCGAGCCCAGTCCGGTCTCCGACGTGGCGTCTTCGAAGAGCCCGCCGCCGTCGTTGACATAGACGGTGTTGGTTTCGCGAATCAAGTGAGTCAGAAAGATATCCTCGTCTCCATCGGCGTCGAAGTCGGCAATCGAGACCCCCATGCTGGCTTCAGGCTCACCCACCATGTTGACCGCCGTTCCCGCGATCAAGGCCTGATTGCGAAACGTGCCGTCTTTCCGATTCACCCACATCTGATTCGGCGTGCCGTCGTTCCCGACATAGAGGTCCGGCCAACCATCACCGTCCAGATCGGCCGCCACTGCCCCAAGTGCACCGCCAAACTCCTGGTCGATCCCCGCACTCGCCGAGCGGTCCTCGAAACCGCCATCCCGGCGGTTTCGCAATAGGCGATCCGGAAGCGGGTTGAACGCCAGCGGTCCGCAGTAGTCCGGCGCCCCGGCGATCGTACGGCAGAGCTTGTGGGAACCGATCGTGAAGTCGACATAGTTCCCGACAAAAAGATCTAGCCATCCGTCGCGGTCGAAATCCAACCACGTTGCCGGTACGCTCCAGCGGATATCGTCGGCGCCGCTCTTGGCGGTTACGTCGGAAAATGTCCCATCGCCGTTGTTGCGCCAAAGTTGGTTGGAACCGAAGTTGGTCACGTACAGATCGACCCAACCGTCGTTGTCGAAGTCGCCGGTGGCCGCACCCATTCCATAGCCCTCGGCCCGGATCCCGCTCTCCTCGGTCACCTCGGTGAAGCGAAGGATCGGTGAGCCGTCGGCGCCGACCGACAAATCGTTGCGAAACAACCGGTCGCGCAACTCTCCAACCGGCGGAAGGAGCGCGTCCTCCGAGCTCTTTCCCGGTCCCAGCATATGAGCCTGGACAAGATAGACATCCAGGTCGCCGTCGTTGTCATAGTCGAAAAGGGCACCGCCGGAGCCAGCGGTCTCGGCGAAGTAGAACTCACCCGACATGCCGTTGAAGTGGACAAAGTTGAGCCCCGTTTCTGCGGCCCGATCGACGAATACGTCTCGCGTGCCCTGCGTTGCTCCTTGAGCGCCGGCCGGGCTGGGTGCCGAGAAGCCCAGGGCGGCGACGACTGCCGTCTGCCCAATGAGATTGGCCACTGCGGCGACGGCGCCGCGGCTAGGGGCTTCCCTCAAGATGTTCCCTCCGAGACGACGTTGCCACACAAAAAAAGCATAACAAAAGAGAAGTTCCGATAGCATGAGACCTGGCGCCGGGAGGGCGCCGATCCTCATGAGCCTTGGGACGATCACGGGAGCCAGACCCCCACTTCGGCGCTTGATCACCGCGGTCACCGTGCTTCTGGTTGCTCTGGGAGCCACCCCGTCGGTCCAGGTAACGGCCCAGGTGTCCGAGCGGGCAAGGATCGAACGGGACGCGGGCACCGAGGCCATGGCGGCAAGGTTGGCGGCCATCTCGCGTACCGCCGACGAGGGTTTCAACAACTTTCTCAACGGCAGGCGGGCCCAGCGGTTGCTGACGAGTCCGGAGCCCAAGGAGCACGGCGAACGGCTGCGCTATCTCTACTCGCTCGCTGCGGAGCTTCTTCTCGACGGAGATAGCGTCGGCGCGGTGCGCGCCATGCAGGTGGTCATGCAGCTCCTGGCCCAGGACTCCAGCGGTTTCAGTCGCCAGGATGTCGAACAGGCGCAGGCCCAACTGGCTGTCGCCTACCTCCGACTCGGGGAGCAGGAGAACTGCATCACCGCCCACAACGTGGATCGCTGTCTTCTCCCCATACGCGACGCCGGCGTCCACACCGTCGAACGCGGCTCGCGGGCGGCCATCGAGGCGTTGACACCCTTGCTGGCCGATCACCCGGGCGATCTCGGGTTTCGCTGGCTGCTCAACCTGGCCTACATGACTCTCGGCGAGCATCCGGAGAAAGTCCCGGAGCAGTTTCTGATCCCGCCGGTGGCCTTTGCGTCGGACTACGACATAGGCCGCTTCCGGGACATCGCCCCCGACCTCGGGCTCGATACTTTCGGGCTTTCCGGCGGCGCCGCGATGGAGGACTTCAATGGCGATGGGCTGCTGGACATCATGGCTTCGAGCTCGGGCATCGACGACCAGATTCGGGTCTTCTTCAGTCGCGGCGACGGATCGTTCGAGGAGCGCACCCGCAGCGCCGGTCTCGAGGAGATCATCGGCGGTCTCAATCTGGCGCACGCCGATTACGACAACGACGGTCACCCCGATGTCTTCGTCACCCGAGGCGCCTGGCTGCAACGGGAAGGTCACCACCCGAACTCGCTGTTGCGCAGCAACGGAGACGGGACCTTCAGCGACGTCACCGAAAAAGCGGGCCTGCTGTCCTTTCATCCCACCCAGGTGGCCGTGTGGGGCGACTACGACAACGACGGTTGGATCGATCTGTTTGTCGGCAACGAGTCGCTCGAACACAACGAGCATCCTGCCGAGCTCTTCCACAACAACGGTGACGGGACCTTTTCGGACGTGGCGACCGACGTTGGCCTCTCGATGCGCGCGTACATCAAGGGCGCCGCCTGGGGTGACTACGACAACGACGGTCTGATCGACCTCTATGTGTCCAACATGTCCGGGCCCAACTGGCTGTTCCGTAACCGAGGCAGCACCGAAGAAGGCGGTTGGAGGTTCGAGGAGGTCGGCGAGCACGCCGGGGTCCGCGAGCCCCACAGCAGCTTCCCGACCTGGTTCTTCGACTACGACAACGACGGTTGGCTCGATCTGTTCGTCGCCGGCTACCGCGGCTCGATCGATGACGTGGCCGCCGACTATCTGGGACTCGACTTCGACGCCGAGCTGCCACGGCTCTACCGCAACAATGGCGACGGCACCTTCTCCAATCGCGCACGTGCCGCGGGTCTCGACACGGTCCTTATGCCGATGGGCTGCAACTACGGCGATCTGGACCACGACGGCTACCCGGACTTCTATCTCGGAACCGGTGACACGGAAATGCGCTCGTTGATGCCGAACCGCATGTTCCGCAACGACCGCGGTCGAGGCTTCCAAGACGTGACCACTTCAGGCGGCTTCGGTCATCTGCAAAAGGGACACGGCGTCGCCTTTGGAGACCTGGACAACGATGGCGACCAGGACATCTACACCGTCATGGGCGGCGCTCACTCCGGCGACGGATTCAACAACGCACTGTTTGAGAACCCCGGTCATGGAAACCGCTGGCTGACACTCTTCCTGCGCGGCACGACGGCCAACCGGGCGGCGATCGGAGCTCGTCTGCGGGTGTCGGTGGACACCGCGACCGGCGCCCAGGACATCTACTCCACGGTCTCCTCGGGTGGCAGCTTTGGCGCCTCGAGCTTGCGCCAGGAGATCGGGCTAGGTCGCGCGACGGCGATCCGGTCGATCGAAGTCGGCTGGCCGGATGGCAGCGACGCCGAGAGCTTTGGGCCTCTCGAGCTCGACTCGGCCTACGAGATCGTCCAGGGTTCCGGTACCGTCGCCAAGATCGAGCTCGCCTCCTTCCAGTTGGGGGCGGCGGGGCACCCCGGCTCCGCCCAAACTCGGGAACATCCCCCACAACACCAAAAGGACCCGGAGAAGTAGCGACCCGTGTCCGGCGAGCCGACCGGCAAACCGCGGCGCGGAGCCCTGCTGGCCGGCGGTGTCTTCTTGCTGGCGCTCGCGGCGCGACTTCTCTATCTCTACCAGAGCCGAGACAACCCCTCTTTCGGCGCTCCGATCGTCGACGCCGGTGACTACGACCTGGTCGCCCGCAGGCTTCTCGAAGATCGCGCTCTCGACGTCCGCCTGTTTTGGCAGCCCTTCTTCTACCCGTGGTTCCTGGCCGCCGTGTACGGACTTTCGGCGGGCTCGATCCTGGCTGCAAAGCTCGCCCAAGCGATCCTCGGGAGCCTTACGTGTGTTCTGGTCTTCTTTCTCGGGCGCCGGCTCTACGACCGAACGACAGGCTGGGTCGCGGCGGCCCTGACGGCACTCTACGGACCTCTGATCTTCTTCGAGAACGAGCTCCTGGCCACCGGCTGGGCGGCATTCTGGTCGGTGGCGCTGCTGCTGCTGGTGCTGCGCGCTGCAGACATACCGAGACCGCTCGAGACCTTCGGTCTGGGAGCGGTCGCGGCGCTGGCGGTCCTCACCCGTCCATCGTTCCTGCCGTTCGTAGTGGTCGCCTGGCTGTGGCTGGTCGCGCGGTCTGTCCGCACCGGCGAACGTTCCGCGTCTCTCGTGCCGCTCGTGGCGGCGCCTGTCGCCGGTTTTGCGCTTATCGTCGCTCCGGTCGCGTCGATCACCCATTCGGAGACCGGACGAGCCGGCTTTCTGCCGGCATCCGGAGGCCTCAACGCCTATATCGGCAACAACCCGAAACCCTGCGACACCCTGGCCATCCGCCCGGGTAGAGACTGGCTGGAGCTGGTGTCGATGCCGGAACGG
>JAOTZA010000032.1 GCA_029861655.1 Acidobacteriota bacterium
GTTCACAAGCTGCACATCGTCTCCGATGCGGGCATCGAAATCGACGATGGCACGACGGATGACGCAGTTGCGGCCGATCCCGACCCCGGGTCGGTCAGGCGATCGCGTTCTGAGGGCAGTACGATTGGCGCCCATCACGATGCTCTCTTCGATGGTCGAGCCGGCGCGGATCACCGAGCGGATCCCCAAGATGGAACGGCTGACTCGAGTGCCGGCGACCAGACCGCCCTCGCAGACAACCGAATGATCGACCTGGCAGGATTCGATCTTGGTCCCGGCGAGAAAACGGCCATGGGTGTAGATGGGTGTGTCAGGGCTGTAGAGATCGAGGGGCGGCACGGGTGTCGTGAGCTCCAGGCTTGCCTCGTGAAACGACGGGATCGTGCCGATGTCCCGCCAGTACCCGCCATAGCCGTGGGCAAAAACCTTCATGTTGTGGATGGCCGACGGGATGACTTCCTTGCCGAAGTCGGTCGTGGTCGTGGTCTCGAGAAGCCCGCTCAGCGCGTCCGGCCGGAAGGCGTAGATCCCCATGCTTGCCAGACAGTGGCCGGGAGCCGCGTTGAGACCCAGGCGTTCCAGGGTTCGGGGAGGAACCTCTAGACTCGCTCGCAATTCGGGGTCTTGGGGTTTCTCGTAGAACTCGCAGATCCGACCGTCGTCATCCACCTTGAGCACACCGAGCTCGGCGGCCTGGTCGATCGGCACCGGCTGCACCGCGACTGTCAGGTCTCCGGAGCGTTCCCGATGTCTGCTCAGCAGGTCTCTCAGATCCATCAGGTAGAGCTGGTCGCCCGACAGCACGAGGATGTCGTTTGGTGAGGTGTAATTGAGGCGCGCCAGATTCTGCCGCACCGCGTCGGCCGTGCCCTGATACCAGTTTCTGTTGTCCAGACTCTGCGTGGCCGCGAGCAGGTTGACGAAACCCTTGCGGAAGGCGTCGAAGCGATAGGTCTGCGCCAGATGCCGGTGCAGGCTGGCACTGTTGAACTGCGTCAGCACATAGATGCGATGGATGCCGGCGTGGAGGCTGTTCGAGATCGGGATGTCGATGAGCCGGAACTTTCCGGCCACTGGAACGGCCGGCTTCGCCCGATCTTTGGTCAACGGCCAGAGCCTCGTGCCCTGGCCTCCTCCGAGAATGGCGGTGACGACGTGATCCATCTAACGGTCCCTCCACGCGGGCATGGCTCTCCTACTGGCGAGCCAGAGACCATGATAACTGGCTGAGCTTCGCCATGTGTGGCGATTTGAAGCCCAACCGATGCCAAGGAGGTTGCGTTGCTTTCGGATAGGCTCCTCGGGATGGCTCTTTTTGCGTCGCGTTCCGCCTGCCGGCTGATGGCTGAGGCACCCCTGGTCGATGGCAAGCTACCGATAGCGGGTCTGGCGGCAGCAAGAAGACTTGCCGGAAGAGTCGCCGCCGCCATCCAGGACCGGGCCGAGCCAACCGACAGCCGGCCACCGACGGCGGGTGAGATCTACGCTCTGAGCCGAATCGAAGAGGCTCTCCAACGGCTGATGGGTCGCTATCTCGAGGACCGGGACCCCGAGGCGATCACGCGAGTGCGCGTCCATCTTGTCGAGCGACTCGGGAGCGAAGAGAGCGATCGTCTGCTGAGCCTGTTCGGCCTCGATTTCTCGCTCGCCGGTGGAGCTGAGACGAGCCTGCGGGAGCTGCCGGTGTGGATGGTGATCGACGAGAACCCGGCGGCGGCCGCCGCCACGAGTCTTCTTCTGGCCGGGCCTTTCAGATCGGACCGGAACCGGGCACCGATGCTCGAGTCTCTCGAGCTGGGACTGGCGGGCGAGGGCGCGGATTCGGAGACCCACGAGTCGCTCTTCGATCTGCTGCGAGCCCCGGCGCGCGCCGAGCCGGAGTCGCTCGCCGGTCAGCTGCGCTACCTCCTCGACCGGTGGGCCGAGCTCTTGGGACTCGACCGGGACGATTTCTTGCGAGGATTGGATCTGCTGGCCGAGGAGGCCAAATCGGCTTCCCTGGCCCCCGGGGGTGGGCGCACCGAGGTTCCCTCGTTTGCCGGTCTGGAAGACGACCGCGAGCAGTACAGCTCCGATCGCGACTGGATGCCGAGCCTCGTGCTGCTGGCCAAGAACGTGTATGTGTGGCTCCATCAGCTCTCGGTGTCGTTCGACCGACCGATTGACCGCGTTGACCGGATACCGGATGAGGCTCTCGACGAGATCGCCCACCGAGGCTTCACCGGTCTGTGGTTGATCGGTGTCTGGGAGAGGAGCGCGGCGTCGCGCCGTCTCAAACGAATGTGCGGCAATCCGGAGGCGGAAGCATCCGCCTACTCGGTGCGCGGCTACCGGATCGCGGACGACCTGGGCGGCGAGGCGGCGATCGAAGACCTGAGGCGCCGTTGCGCCGACCGCGGTCTTCGCCTGGCGGCGGACATGGTCCCCAACCACATGGGGATCGACTCCGATTGGTTGCTCGACGAGCCGCAACGGTTTCTTTCGACGTCGTCTTCGCCCTTCTCGGCCTACACGTTTGGCGGCACCGATTTCTCACCGCGTCCCGAGATCGGCATTTATGTCGAAGACCACTATTTCGACCGCAGCGACGCGGCGGTGGTTTTCAAGCGGGTCGATCGGCGTAGTGGCGAGGAGCGGTTTGTCTACCACGGCAACGACGGCACCCATATGCCCTGGAACGACACCGCACAGCTCGACTATCTCAACCCGGAGACCCGGGAGGCGGTGATCCAGACCATCCTGGAGGTGGCGCGGCGATTTCCGATCATTCGCTTCGATGCTGCGATGACCCTGGCCCGTAAGCATTTCCAGAGGCTGTGGTTCCCGGAGCCCGGGAGCGGTGGCGCCATCCCGTCACGCGCCGAGAGAGGACTGAGCCGAGAGGGTTTCGCCGAGCAGATGCCGGTGGAGTTCTGGCGTGAGGTCGTCGACCGGGTGGCGGCGGAAGTCCCCGACACCCTTCTTTTGGCCGAGGCGTTTTGGCTCATGGAGGGCTACTTTGTGCGCACGTTGGGGATGCACCGCGTCTACAACAGCGCCTTTATGCACATGGTGAGGGACCAGCAGAACGGCGAGTTCCGGGAGCTTCTCAAAGAGACCCTGGCATTCGATCCCAGAATCCTCCGCCGCTATGTCAACTTCCTCACCAACCCCGACGAGCGCACCGCCATCGATCAGTTCGGGAGCGACGATCGATATTTTGGTGCCTGTGTTCTGCTGGCGACGCTGCCGGGCCTGCCCATGTTCGGACACGGCCAGGTGGAGGGTCATGCCGAGAAGTACGGCATGGAGTACCGGCGCTCGTACTTGGACGAGCCGGCCGACGAGACGTTGGTGGCGCGGCACGAGCGCGAGATTTTCCCGCTGTTGCGTCGTCGCCGGCACTTCGCCGGTGTCGAGAATTTCGAGCTCTACGACTTTGTCGAGGACGGCGGAGGGATCAACGAGAATGTTTTCGCCTATTCGAACGGCGACGGTCAAGAGCGTAGCCTGGTGGTTTTCAACAATTCCTTTGCGACATTGAGCGGTCGGCTTCTGAAATCGGCGGCGCGCTCGACTAGAGCGGGTCTGCAGCTGAGCGAAGCGCTGGGTCTGGGTGGGGGAGAGGATGGTTTTTGGATCTTCGACGAGCGGATCTCGGGGTGCACTTTTCTGCGGTCGGCTGCGGCGGCGGCGGAATCGGGCTTGCACCTCGAGATCTCGGGTTTCGGCTATCGAGTGTTCGAAGGGTTTCGCGTAGCAGGTGACGACGCAAAGGGCAGATACCGGACTCTGGAGGGTCGTCTTGCCGGCAACGGGGTTGCCGACCTGGATCACGCCCTGAGCGATCTCGATCTCGAGCCGGCGGTGGCGGCGCTGCGGGAGCTGTTCGGCTCGCCAGCCTTGCTTCGGGCTGCTAGCCACCCGCGGGGTGGGGACACCGCTTCGGACATCGACGACCTGGTGGACGCCACTAGGCGCGTCCTCGACCGGCTCCCCGAGTGGGCGACCGAATCCAGCGGGAATCGTCGGGAGATCACCGCCAGGCTTTCCGGGTTTCTCGAGCTCGATCGCCTGGGTGGCCGGGACCTTCTGCGTAAAAGCTCACGGCGGGGGCGGACCTTGGCGGATTTTCTCTCGTGGCTGGACTCGAGCTCCGGTGTTCGAGTGGCGATCCTCGGGACCCACATCCTCGCCGCGCTGGCGGCGGAGTGCCGACCCGGGATAGATCTTCTGGCACGGGTTTCCGCCTCGGATCTGTTGAGGGAGGCCCTCGAGGAGCTCGGTGTGGACGCGGACGACTCCCGGCGGGTCTCCGCCGTCGCCTTGTTCGCGGTGTCGTCAGGTTGGGCCGACAGGAGCCGAGCTCCGGGTGCCGGCCGCGTGGAGAGTTGGATTCGCCGTTGGATCGAGGAGGGTGAGAGTCGTGAGTTGATCGGTCTTCACGCTGCCGATGGAGCCAATTGGGTGCGCAAGGAGGACCTTGAAGATCTGGCTTACTGGAGGCTCGCCCTGGGTTTGGCGAGGGAGAATCCTCAGGGTACGGTCGAGAGCTGGTTGGACGCAGTGACCGAACTCAAGAGACGGGCACTAGAAGCCGGGTACCGGGTCGATCGTCTGAAGTCGCCCGCGGCGGGGTCTCAGTCCCCGGAGCGATCGACAAAAGACGAGACCTCGCTCTCGCCACAAGCAAAGACCGCCAAAGAGTAGGCTGGCAAGGAGGCTTCTTGGCGGGCAAGGAGCGGTGCATCCGAGGTCGCCGTTGTGAGCAGTCGCATCCACGAGTGGTCACAGACGATCTCGGGCAGTCGGAACTCGACGAGCCTTGCGCGGGCATTGAAGAGAATCAGAATCCTTTCGCAGGGGCTCTGAGGATCTCCTTGGATCAGCATCCCCAGCTCTCGCCGCTCGGCGAGGCGCCAGTCGGTGGGCGACAGCGGGTTGCCGTCGGCGGATAACCACACGACTTCCGAGGGCGAGAAGAAGCCCGGGTGGCGGAGGAAGACGAGTCGACGCCGCAACTGGAAGACCTCGCGTGTGAAGTCGAGAAGCTCTCGGTGTTGGGCGTCGAGTTGCCAGTCGATCCAGGAGACCACGCTGTCTTGACAGTAGGCGTTGTTGTTACCCAGCTGGGTGCGCCCCATCTCGTCACCGTGTCCGAGCATCGGCACGCCGGACGAAAGCGCGAGGGTGGCCAGCATGTTCTTTTTCGCTGTCTGTCGCGCGCCAAGGACCGAGGGAGCGGTCGAAGGCCCCTCGACACCCCAGTTCGAGCTCAGATTCTCCCGGCGCCCGTCACGATTCCCTTCGAGGTTCGCCTCGTTTCTCTTGTTGCGGTAGCTGACCAGGTCGTGGAGCGTGAAACCGTCGTGACAGGTGACATAGTTGATACCGGTGTGACGGGCACTGCGGCGCCCATCGTAGAGGTCGCTCGAACCCGTCAGGCGGGTTGCGAAGTCGCCGACCTGGCCCGCGTCGCCACGCCAGAAACGACGGGTGGTGTCGCGGTAGCGATCGTTCCACTCGCGCCAGCCTTCGGGAAAGTCGCCGGCTTGGTAGCCGCCGGGACCGAGGTCCCAGGGCTCGGCAATGAGCTTTACCTGCGCCAGGACGGGATCGGTGGCGATCGATTCGAAGAGCGGTGCCCCACGGGAGAAGTCGGTCTCGCCACGACCGAGAGTGGTCGCGAGATCAAAACGAAAGCCATCGACCCGCATCTCTTCGACCCAGAAGCGAAGGCTGTCGAGAACCAGTCGCCGCGCGATCGGGTCGCCCAGATCGAGCGTGTTGCCGCAACCGCTGAAATCTAGGTAGCGCGACGGATCCTGCGGTCGCAACCGGTAGTAGGTTGTGTTGTCGAGGCCTCGCAAGCTCGAGGTCGGGCCGTCGACGCCGCCTTCGCCTGTGTGGTTGAACACCACATCGAGAATCACCTCCAGCCCGGCTCGGTGGAGGCCCCTGACCATAGCCTTGAACTCGGTTACTTGCTGCCCGAAGTGACCGCTCGCGTATCCGGAGTGCGGAGCAAAAAAGGACACAGGGTTGTAGCCCCAGTAGTTGGAGAGTCCGCGTTCGGCGAGATGACGCTCGGTTGCGAAGTGTTGCACCGGCATGAGTTCGATTGCGGTCACGCCGAGACGTCGGAGGTGCTCGGTGATCGGGTCCTCGGCAAGAGCGAGATAGGTGCCGCGCAACTCGGCGGGTACTCGAGGATGCAGCCGAGTCAGGCCTCGCACATGGCACTCATAGATCAAAGTGTCGGACCAGCTCGTCCGGGGTGGCGAATCGTCGCCCCAATCAAACGATGGATCGCAGACGACGCACCTCGGGATCGAGGTCTCGCTGTCCAGGTCGTTCGATACCAGCAGGGCCTTGTCCCACACCACCTCTCCCGCCACTGCGCGCGCGTAGGGATCGAGAAGAAGCTTGCTCGGGTTGAAATGGTGGCCGCTGGGCGTTGCCCGAGGCCCGTCGGCTCGGTACGCGTAGAGCTGGCCGGGGCCGACCTGTGGAACCCGCCGGTGCCAGACTCCGTCCTCACCCGGCTTCATGGCCAGACGGGTGGCCGCACCGGCCTCTCCAGAAGGCGGGTAGAGGCAGAGATCGATGGACTCGGCATGGGCGGAAAAGACCCGAAAGTCCACACCTCCGTCCTTCAAGGTTGCGCCGAGAGGTCTCGAGCTCATGGTTCTCGGAGTAGTCGGTCGGTGTTACGGCTGAGCCGCCGCAGGCGGCGTGCCAGGGTGGCGTCGAGCTGGCCTTCTTCGAGACGCCAGGACCAGTTACCATCCGCGATCCCCGGCGTGTTCATCCGCGCCTCGCTCCCCAGACCTAGAAGATCCTGCGCCGGGACGATCGCCAGCCGAGCAATCGAACCGAAGGCCGCGCGGGTCATTGCCCAAGGAACGTTCTTCTCTTGAGCATCGAAGACATCGAGGACCTGCAGCCGCTTCTTGCGGTCCAGGGCTTCGAACCAGCCCCTGGTCGTGTCGTTGTCGTGGGTTCCGGTGTAGACGACAGAGCTCCTCGTGTGGTGGCGAGGAAGGTGGTCGCTGTCCGGATCCTCGGACGCGAATTGCAGGACCTTCATCCCCGGAAGACCGAACCGTTCCCTCAACTCGACGACATCGGGGGTGATCACGCCGAGGTCCTCTGAAATGAGCGGTAGCTTGCCAAGCTTGTCTTCGATGGCCAGAAAGAGGTCGGCGCCGGGACCTTCGACCCATGCGCCTTCGCGGGCAGTCTTTGCGGTGGCCGGGATTCTCCAATAGGCGGCGAAACCACGGAAGTGATCGAGCCGCAGCAGGTCGACCTGACGCAGGCTCCACTCGAGCCGATCGATCCACCAAGAGAAACATTCCTCTCGGGATGTCTCCCATCGATACAGGGGATTGCCCCAGAATTGTCCGTCCGCGGTGAAGGCGTCCGGCGGCACACCGGCGACGGCGGTGGGATGTCCGGTGTCGTCGAGCTCGAAGAGCTCCTGATGGGCCCAGACCTCGGCGCTGTCCGCCGCGGGGTAGATCGGCAGGTCTCCGAGAATCCGAATCCCCAGATTGTGAGCATGATCATGAAGGCTGGCCCATTGTCGAGAGAAGAGAAACTGAAGATAGGTTTGGAACCGGATCTCCTTCCGGAGCCGTTCGCGAGCCGCTTCCAGCGCGTCTTTCTTTCGCTCTCGCAAGTCGGCCGGCCAGTCGGTCCAGGGCCGCTGACGATTCTCGTGCTTGAGGGCGGCGTAGAGGGACCAGTCGCCAAGCCACGTTCGGTTCTCGGCACCCGTCTCAAAGGCCTCGAGCTCCGCTCGCAGGCTCCCGGTCTCTTCGACGTGAGCCCAGGATCTGCGCAGCAGGGCGTCCTTTGCCGCCGGTACCCGGGTGAAATCAATCGGAGACCCTGCCCCGGGGGCGGCGCCGTCTACGGCTGTTTTGGGTAGCAGGCCCTGGTCGATCAGGCTGCCGGGTGAGATTAGCAGTGGGTTCCCGGCGAAGGAGGACGTGGCCCCGTAGGGCGAGTCGCCGCCTGCGGGTGGTCCCAACGGCAGAATCTGCCAGACGGATTGCCCGGCGCTCGCCAGCCAGTCGAGAAACTGGAGGGCCGAGGATCCGAGGTCGCCAATGCCCCAAGGTCCGGGGAGTGAGGTGGGGTGGAGAAGGACTCCGCTGGCTCGTTCCTGCAAGGGTTTGGACGCCGGGTGGCAGCGCATTCTATGACGACCGAGGCACCGTTCGTCTAGTGTGTGCTTTCGCGGGGCCGCGACTTTCTCACCCAAGCCGAATGTGGTAGACAACGCTCTCGGCTTTCTGAGATCCCACCGAAAAATGGACGATGAGTTGACGCGTAGGAAAGAGCTTCTTATACCCAGCCTGCAGGTCAAGGATCTCAAGCTGCCTCCGGAGGTCGAGCGCCTCCAGGATCTGGCCTACAACCTGTGGTGGACCTGGACGCCGCAGGCGAGGAGACTCTTTGCGTCGATCGATCGGGCGAGCTGGGGGCGGTACCGCAACCCGATCGAGCTACTGCTCAACGTCGATCCGGGTCACTGGGAGGCGCTGCTCGCCGACGACGATTTCATGAGCGGTTATACCTCCACCGTGCGTTCTCTGGACGCCTACATCGAAGGGGATGGAGGGACCTGGTTCGAGGACCGTTTCCCCGGATACGGCGGCGGACCGATCGCCTACTTCTCGATGGAATTCGGTATTCACCAGTCGCTCGCCATCTACTCCGGCGGCCTCGGTGTGCTGAGCGGTGACCACTGCAAGAGCGCCAGTGATTTGGGGCTGCCGTTTGTGGCCGTCGGCTTGCTCTACCGCCTCGGTTACTTTCGCCAGACCGTCGATGTCGACGGCTTCCAGCAGCACATTTACCCCGAGTATGACTTCCAGCGGCTACCGATCCAGCCGGTTTTGAGCCCCCGCGGGCAGGAGCTGGTCGTCTCCGTGCCGCTCCCGGAACGTGAGGTGATGGCCAGAGTTTGGCGGGCGCGGGTGGGCAGGGTGCCGCTGCTACTGCTCGACACCGACATCGTCGGCAACGATCCGGCCGACCGCCCGATAACCAACGCGCTCTATGTCCGGGGTCGCGAGATGCGCTTGACACAGGAAGCGGTGCTGGGCATCGGTGGGGCGAAGGCGCTGGCGGCGCTCGAGATCGAGCCTGCCGCCTGGCATATCAACGAAGGCCACAGCGCGTTGCTCCAGATTGAGCGGATACGCGCCGCCGGCGGTGTTGGTGGGATGGGGTCACTGGATGCGGCGGTGAGGAAGGTCGGCCGTAACACGGCGTTCACGACCCACACCCCGGTACCGGCCGGCAACGAGCAATTCGACCGAGACCTGGCGCGGAAGTTCTTTGATGTGTGGGCGCAAGAGATTGGCGTGGGAGTCGAGGAGCTTCTGGATGTTGGCCAGGCGGACCACGGGCAGCCGGGGCAATCGCTCAATCTCACGGCGGTCGGGGTGCGCACGAGCGCCTATGTGAATGGCGTCAGCGAGCTGAACGGAGAGGTCGGAGACCGGATGTGGCGACACCTGCGGCCCGGTTTGCCCGACGGTGAGAGAGTCGTGGATTCGATCACCAACGGCATCCATGTTCCCACTTGGTTGGGTCTCGAGATGCGGAATCTGCTGGTGGAGCGCCTTGGCTCCGGCTGGCATCGGGCGTTGCTCGAGCCCGACGGCTGGAGTGAGATTCTGCGGATTCCCGACGCCGAAATCTGGAACGCCCACCGATCGCAGAAGGCCAGGCTATGCCGGTTTTCTCGCGCCCGCCTTCGCGACCAGTATGCGCGCCACGGGCGTTCGCCGTCCGAACTTCGCGCGGTGGTCGAAAGCCTCGACCCCGATGCGCTGACGGTCGGTTTTGCTCGTCGTTTCGCGACGTATAAGCGCGCCGGTCTGCTGTTCAGCGATCTTCATCGCCTGCGCGCCCTCGTCAACCACCCCGAGCGGCCGGTGCAGGTCATTCTGGCCGGCAAGGCTCATCCGGCGGACCGCCCGGGACAGGAGCTGATCCAGCACATCTTCCAGCTCAGCCAGGAGGCTGATCTCAAGGGCCGGGTGGTGTATCTCGAAAACTACGACATGCGGATCGGACGGATGATGGTGCAGGGTTGTGACGTTTGGCTCAACACTCCTCGCCGGCCTCTCGAAGCCAGCGGCACCAGTGGGATGAAGGCGGCGATCAACGGTGGTCTCAACCTCAGTGTGCTCGACGGCTGGTGGCCGGAAGCGTTCGATGGTTCGAATGGCTGGGCCATCGGCGAGCAGGAACAGTTGGCGGACGAGTGGCAGCAGGATCAGCGAGATGTCCAGAGCCTTTATCAGACCCTGGAGGAAGAGGTGGCGCCGCGTTTCTATGCGGGCAGCGATACCGAGCCACCGGAAGCCTGGGTCCAGATGATGAAGCGTTCGATCCTCGCCATCGGTCCGGCTTTCAGCGCCAGCCGGATGGTCCGCGACTACGCCGAGAGAGCCTACATGCCTCTGGCATCGGGCAGTGACACCAGAACCTAACCGGCAGCAGCTAGTGCTTCGGGCTCGTCGGTGGGTTCGAGCGGCTGCAGCTCGTCGAGTTCGACCGAAACCAGGGCGGAGACACCACGCTCCTGCATGGTGACGCCGTAGAGTCGACTCGCCGCTTCCATCGTCAGCTTGTTGTGGGTGATCACCACAAACTGGGTCTCGTGCGACATCTGCTTGAGGATCTCGACAAAGCGTAGAGTGTTGACATCGTCGAGCGGTGCGTCCACCTCGTCCAGAATGCAGAACGGTGAAGGCTTGCTGCGGAAGAGGGCAAAAAGCAGGGCGATGGCCGTCAGGGCCTTCTCGCCGCCCGAAAGCAACTGGATGTTCTGCAGTTTCTTCCCCGGGGGTCGCGCGACGATTTCGATACCGCTCTCGAGCGGGTCGTCCTCGTCCAGCAGTCGCATCTCGGCCTGGCCGCCGCGGAAGAGCTGAGAGTAGATGCGACCAAAGCTCTCGTTGGTTTCGAGGAAGGTCTTGAGGAATCGTTCGCTCGAGGTGGCGTTGATCTCGCGGATGGTCCGGCGCAGGCTATCCACCGACTCAGCCACATCGCTTCGCTGTTCGGTCAGGAACTTGTTCCGCTCCTCGAACTCGGAGAACTCCTCGGCGGCGAGGAGGTTCACCGGACCACTGCGATCGATCTGGTCCTTTAGCCTCGCGAGGTCGGCCTCTCGCTCTTCGAGATCCTCGGTCACATCACTGGCCGTCTCCGGCAGGGTGTCGTCGAAATGCTCCCGGTACTGTTCGCCAAGATGCTCGATGTCCTGGTTGAGCGCCGCTTCTCGAACGCGGATCTCACCGATCTCCGCCCGCACTCCGTCGCGTTCTTCGCGCTGAAGTTCGATCCGTGTTTCGAGCTCGCGAAGGCTCGAGCGTTTCTCGTCGAGCCTCCCCTGGCGAGCCAGCACGTCGTCCTGGGCCCGGGCGCGCTCCTCGAGCGCCCGCTGCAGCTCCGCCTCGGCTTCGAGAACCGCGCGGTCGACCGTACCCTCTCGCTCCGCTAGCCGGCCGCTCTCGAGGTCCCAGGCGCTGGCGAAGTCAGCCGCATCGGTGATCTCGCGCTCGAGACGAGCGCGCTCTTTGTGATGCGATTCCAGGCGCTGTTTGAGCAGGTCGAGCTGTCCTCGGTGGCTGACCTCGGATGTCCGGACCTCTTCGCGCTCGCCCCGTGCTTTGTCGACCTGTCTCTGACAAAGGTCGAACTCTTCTTCGAGGTCCGCATGGAGCTTGCCGTGACGCTCGAGTTCGTCGCTCAGCTGGTCGGTGCGCTCAGCGACCAGAGCCAGGGCATGCTCGACCTCGCTCTGTTCGTTGTGCACGGTGTGGTGTTCGATCGAGTAGCGACGCTCACGGCTTTCGAGATCTTCACGGCGAGCCTCGGCGACTGCCAGCTCCCGATGCAGGGAGGCGAGTTGGGCTTCCGTCTGGCGCCGGGCCTCGGCGCCCTCGGCGAGGGGCCGGTCGAGCTCGGTGCTCTTCGATTCCAGCGCCGCGAGACGTTCCTCGAGCGGCGGAATCTCGCGCGCCAGCTCGCCCAACTCGCGTCCCAGCTGCAACGATCCGGGTTGCGCGTGCTCGCTTTGGACATGGAGCGTCCCAGCCTGTGCCCACAGACGCTCGCGGCTGACAAAAGCAATGCCCGGGTAGCGGTGGGCCAGGCGCCTGGCGTCGGCCCGTGTTTCGACCAAATAGGCGGGTGGCAGCGCCGCTGCAAGATCTCGCGGCAAACCCAGCGCTTCCGGAAGAAAGGAGTGGATCGCCTGATCCTGGATGTGACGAGGCTCGCGGCGGTCGGCGGGTTCGAGCAGCCGTCCGCCGGAGCCTTCGGCCGCCAAGCGGCCGGCGAGGTCGAGCGCGTCGTCGTCGCGAGAGAGGACGATCGCGTCTGCCAGCCGCCCGAGGTAGAGATCGAGGCTGTGCTCCCATCCTGCCGGCACGTTCAATCGATCGGTGAGAAAGTCGGGTTCGCCCAGCCCCGCTTCCTGGAAAATCTCACGAATCCTCCCGCGGCGCTCGCTTTGATCTTCCTCGAGGCCGAGTAGGATCTCTCGCCTCTGCCGGCCAGCAGTCAGTCGAGAGGCGATCTCGGATCGCTCGGCGTCGATCGCTTCCCTTTTCTCTTCGAGCTCTTCGAGACGACGGTCCAATTGGTCGATATCAGCCTCGCGAGCGCGCGAGTCGCGTTCGACAACGCTGTGGCGGGTGGTGGCCTCTTCGAGCTGCCGGGCGACGTCCTGGCGCTCGCGAAGCTTTTCGGCCAGCTCTTCCCCCAGGTGCCTCATCCGAAGATCGCCTTTTTCGCGCTCGACTTGGGCCTGATGCAGACGGTTGCGAAGTCCGTTGAGAGAGCCCATAGAGGTCAGCAGGCGGCCCCGCAGAGACTCGAGACGGCTCTCGGCATCGGCCGCGCGCCGCTCGACGTCGTTGATCAGGCGTTCGTGCTCGCCCACTCCGGAGGCGACGTTGTCGTGCTCGCCGGTGAGGGCTCGACTGTCTTCACCCATGGAATCGAGCGATTGATGCAGTTCAGCCAGTCGCTCGGCGCGGCCGGCCGCGAGCGCCGCGCCGGCGGTAACTCGATCGCGTAGCTCGAGAATCCTCTGCCGCGAGGCCTTGATGAACTCCTGTTTGCCTTCGATCCTGGCGGCCAGCTCGGCCTCGCGCCGGTGTTCGTCGGCCAATTCTTTGGCGATCGTGTCGAGTTCTTCCCGGCCGGCGGCGAGCTCCGCCTCGGTCTTCTGAAGGCCAGCCTCGAGTCCCGCTTCGGTTTCGGTCGATGCTTGGATCGCAGCCTCGATCTCGGTGCGCTGGGAATAGAACCGCGACCACCGACCCAGCAGGACCCCGCGAAGCATGCCATCGTACGCCTGCCGGCGTTCCTGGAACCGCCGCGCCGCTCCCGCCTGTCTCTTGAGCGAGCGGAGGCGTTTCGCCACCTCGGAAACGATGTCGTCGAGCCGTGCGAGATTCCCCCTCGCTTCTTCCAGCTTGATCTCGGCGATCCGCCGCCGCTCCTTATAGCGGGTCACCCCGGCGGCTTCCTCGAGAAGTTGGCGGCGCTCTTGAGGCTTCCCGGACAGGATCATCCCGATGCGGCCTTGCTCGATGACCGAGTAGGCCCGCAGCCCGAGCCCCGTGTCCATCAGCAGGTCACGGACATCCTTGAGGCGGACCGTCTTGCCGTTCAGAGAATACTGGCTCTCGCCGCTGCGGTGGACGCGGCGGCCGATCGTCAGACGGCCCTCTTGAGCCAACTCGAAAGACGATTCAGTGGTGAGGGAGAGCTCGACCTCGGCAAGGCCTAGGGGTTGGCGAGACTCCGAGCCGGCGAAGATGACGTCCTCCATCGTGGCGCCGCGGAGGCTTTTGGCGCTGCGCTCACCCAGGACCCAGCAAACGGCGTCGCAGACATTGGACTTTCCGCAGCCGTTGGGTCCGACGATACCGGTCATTCCCCCCGAGAAATCGAGGGTGACCGGGTCGACAAAAGATTTGAATCCGCGTAGCTCGAGGCGATCTAGTTTGAACATCGGGCAGTTTGTCCGAGAAGTCGAGAGGGCAAAGCCTTCCCGCCGCGCAAGATAGCAGAAGAAGAGCGAAAACCACAAGACTTGGTGGTGGTTTAGCTCATAGGGGCCAGATGTTGGGGTGGCAGCGGGGCAGGTCCTAAATTGACAGGGAGCTGGAGGCCCGCGTACGATGCCCCGACTCGGGAAATCCGCTACCGTCTCGACTTCCGCCACGGCTGCTCAAATGGGGAATCTCAAACCGAGACGCACTATCCTCGATTCGGCCCAGATGCGCCGGACCGTTCGCCGTATGGCCGGACAGATCATCGAGTTCAACGGCGGTAGCGAGAATCTGATGCTGGTGGGGATTCGCACCCGCGGCGTACCCCTGGCGGAAGCCATCGCCGCCGAGATCGAGAGGATGGAGGACGTCGAGGTGCCGGTCGGCGTCCTCGACATCACTCTCTACCGCGACGACCTGTCGACGATAGCGCCGCAGCCGGTCGTCAAAGAGACGCACTTCCCGAGGACACTGAGTGATCTGGTGGTGGTGTTGTGCGACGACGTTCTCTACACCGGCCGTACGGTGCGGGCGGCGCTCGATGCCTTGATCGATTTCGGTCGCCCGAAGCGAGTGCAGTTGGCGGTGTTGATCGATCGCGGTCACCGCGAGTTGCCCATCCAGGCGGATGTCGTCGGTAAGAAGGTGCCGACCGCCGCCGAGGAGATTGTCGAGGTCCGCTTCGACGCCGTCGACGGCTCCGACCACGTCGAGATCCTGGAGCTGGTCGGGTGAGCGGTTGGCGGCGAAAGGATCTGCTGACAATCGCAGATCTTTCGTCCGATGAGATCGAGCTGATCCTGGAGACCGCCGAGTCGTTTCGCGAAGTCTCGCGCAGGCCGGTCAAGAAGGTGCCGACTCTGCGCGGCAAGACGGTCGTCAATCTGTTTTTCGAGCCGTCGACCCGGACGAGATCGAGCTTTGAGATTGCCGAAAAGAGGCTCTCCGCGGACACCATCAATTTCTCGGCCGGATCGTCGGGGTTGGTCAAGGGGGAGGGCCTGGTCGACACGGCTCTCAACCTCCAAGCGATGAATCCCGACCTGATCGTCATCCGGCATGCTCACCCGGGTGTGCCGCAACTCCTGGCTGGAAGGATCGCGGCTGGGGTGATCAATGCCGGCGACGGTGCGCACGAACACCCGACCCAGGCGTTGCTCGATGCCCTGACCATCCGGCAACACAAGAAACGGATCGAGGGTCTCAAGATCGGAATCGTCGGCGATATAGAACACAGTCGCGTGGTGCGATCGAACATTCACCTGCTGACCAAGATGGGGGCTTCGGTGACGGTCGGCGGACCGCGGACGATGATGCCCGCTGGTCTCGGCAAGATGGGCGTGGTGGTAGCCCATGACCTCGAAGCGGCGATCGATGGCGCCGACGTCATCATGATGCTGAGGGTGCAGATGGAACGCCAGAGCAGGGCCAGGTTCCCCTCGGTTCGTGAGTACTTCAATCTTTTTGGATTGACCCGCGAGCGGTTGAAGGCGGCCAAGAGAGGCGCCATCATTCTCCACCCGGGACCGATGAATCGGGGCGTTGAGATTGCGAGCGATGTCGCCGACGGCCCGTACTCGGTGATCCTCGAACAGGTAGCGAATGGGGTGGCGGTGCGAATGGCGGTTCTCTACCTCCTTTCGGGTGTCCGTGCGGAGGAAGCGTGAGATTGTTGATCCAGGGCGGCCGGCTGGTCGATCCTTCGCAAAAGCGGGACGGGCGTTTCGATCTTCTGATCGAAGACGGTCGGGTAAAGAAGGTGGCCGAGTCGATCGCTTTGCCCCGCGGTGCCGAGGTCCTAGATGTCTCGGACCTGGTAGTTGTGCCGGGTCTGATCGACATGCATGTCCACTTGCGCGAGCCGGGGCAGGAATACAAGGAGACGGTTGAGACCGGGACGCGGGCGGCGGCGGCCGGCGGATTCACCGCCGTAGCCTGTATGCCCAATACCGATCCGGTCAATGACAACCGGTCGGTCAGCGAACGGATCATTGGTGAAGCTGAGAAGTACGGGCTGGCGCGGGTCTATCCGATCGGGGCGGTGAGCAAAGGACAGCGTGGCGAGGAACTGGCCGAGGTGGGCGACATGGTTGCGGGGGGTGTCGTCGGACTCTCCGACGACGGTTTCCCGGTCGGGAGCTCCGAGTTGATGCGCCGAGCGCTCGAGTACAGCCGGCACTTCGATCTAGCGGTCATCCAGCACGCCGAGGATTTGACTCTCGGCCCCGATGGCGTGATGCACGAGGGTGAGTATTCGACTCGTTTGGGCTTGCCGGGGCTTCCCGGCGCCGCCGAGGACATCATGGTGGCGAGGGATATCGTGTTGCAGCAGGACTGCGGCGGCCGCTATCACGTCGCGCATTTGTCCACGGAGCGAAGCCTGGAGTTGGTGCGGCAAGCGAAGACGCGAGGTCAGTCGGTCACCTGCGAGGTGACACCGCATCACCTCTTGCTCACCGACGAGGAGATTCTCTCGAGCAACCTGTCGACGGATACCAAGATGAAGCCGCCGCTACGATCCGAGCAGGATCGCCGGGCGTTGCTGGACGGGTTGGTCGATGGCACGGTGGATGTTATCGCCAGCGACCACGCTCCACATCACGCCGACGAGAAGGATGTCGAGTTCAGCTTGGCGCCGTTTGGCATCGTCGGCCTGGAGACCACGGTGAGCCTCTGTCTCGACCGTCTGGTACGGCCGGGCCTGATCTCGCTGGCCCGCTTGGTCGAGCTCCTGTCTGCAACACCGGCCCGCATTCTGGGCGTCGACGGCGGCAGCCTCGCGGAAGGAAGCCGCGCCGATGTAAGCCTCCTGGCGCTCGACAGGCAAGTGACGGTCAACCCCAGGAAGTTCCGCGGCAAGAGTCGCAATACGCCTTTCGGTGGTTGGAAGCTCCGCGGCCGCCCGGCCGGGACTCTCCTGGCCGGCCGCCGGGTGGAGCCTTGAGCGGTCCTCCGCGCATCGCCCCGACGGGGGGCCTGACAACGGCGGAACTGCGGTCGGTGGCCGAGGAGGCGGGTCGAAGGGCCGGAGAAGTCTTGCGGGGCTTCTTCCGCGATCGCACCCTGGAGGTGAGCGCCA
>JAOTZA010000267.1 GCA_029861655.1 Acidobacteriota bacterium
TCTCGACGAGGTCCGGAGCGAGCTGCGGGCGCAGATCGAGCGTGGTCGCAAAGCGGGTCTAGAGATCGACTATCTCGACTACCACATGCTCACCGCGGTCTCGACGCCCGAGCTTCGGACGATCGTCGAGGAGCTGGCGCGCGAGTACGGCCTGGGACTCGCCACCTACTTTGGCGAGCGCTCGGCTTCGCTCTGGGACGTGGCGCCGGAGAAGAAACTCTCCCGCCTGCTCCAGATCGTCGGGCTGCTGCCGCCGGACCGGCCGAATCTTCTCGTCATGCATCTGGGTATCGAGAACCCTGAGATGTCGGCCCTGGTCGATCTCAACAATGCGGCGGACCCGTTTCGCGTCGCCATCCATCGCCAGGCTGAGCTCGAGGCGCTCACGTCGCCGGCGTTCCGGCGTGCTGTTTCCGAAACGGGCGTCCGGCTGGTCACCTACCGTGACCTCATCGCCCGACACGGTCTCGACGCCATGGTCCGGCCCACTAGAGCGGGTTATTCGATGGAGGACTAGGGGGGACACAAACCATTCGCCGCAATGGTTTGTGTCCCCCCTAGTCGACCGAATGGTTTGTGTCCCCCCTAACCCAGAGCCCGGTCGATCGCCTCGAGTTCGCCGTCATCGAAATCGAGATTGCCGAGGGCGGATACGCCATCTTCGATGTGTGCGGCTCGGCTCGCTCCGATCAGAGCCGAGGTCATTATCGAGTGCCGAAGCACCCAGGCGACCGCCATCTGGGCGAGTGACTGGCCGCGATTCCCGGCGAGCTCTCCCAGCCGTCGGATGATGGCAAGCCGTCCCTCCGTCACCGCCGCACGATCCAGAAAGCCATGCGGCTTGGCCGCCCTGGAGTCCTCGGGGATCCCTTGCAAATACCGATCGGTGAGCAGGCCCTGGGCAAGCGGCGAGAAGACGATGCACCCGATCCCCTCTTCGGCGAGAACGTCGAGCAGGCCGTCCTCGGGCTCGCGGTCGAAAAGGCTGTAGCGCGGCTGGTGGATCAGACAAGGCGTGCCGAGCCGGCGCAACTCGGCCGCCGCCCGGCGAGTCTCCTCGGGAGGGTAGGCCGAGATGCCGGCGTAGAGCGCCTTGCCCTGGCGGACGATCGAGTCCAGCGCCCCCATGGTCTCTTCGAGCGGTGTGTCCGGGTCTGGCCGGTGATGGTAGAAGATGTCGACATAGTCGAGCCCCATCCGCCCGAGACTCTGGTCGAGACTGGCGAGGAGGTACTTGCGCGAGCCCCAGTTGCCGTAGGGGCCGGGCCACATGTCCCAACCGGCCTTGGACGAGATGATCATTTCGTCGCGATGGGTGGCAAAATCGCGCGCTAGAAATCGGCCGAAGGTCTCTTCGGCCGATCCGGGCGGCGGCCCATAGTTGTTGGCAAGGTCGAAATGAGTGATCCCCAGATCGAAAGCGCGGTGGATCATCTTCCGCGCGTTGTCCGTGTCGTCGACCGCGCCAAAGTTGTGCCACAACCCGAGCGACACGGCCGGGAGCTTCAACCCGCTACGCCCCACACGCCGGTAGATCATGGACTCGTAGCGATCGCCCGCGGGCTCGTAGCTCATGATCGAATCTCCCTTTTTCATCCCGCCCTCGGCTCTGAGGCCGACCATTTCTCGCGGGTAGAATAGCGCGCTGCCCCTCGAAGGAAACCGAGTTTGACGTCGAGCACCGGATGATCTGTCGAACCACCAGGGTCATGAGTTCCGCGTCACCCTCGCACACCTCACCCAGAAGACGACCTCCCTCGTCGAGCTCACGGTCGACGAGACCGACAAGACCACTTTCCCGCCGGCTGTGGGCGGTCGCTCTTCTTCTCGTCTCGTCGCCGGCCTGGGCGCAGCCCATGCGTCTCGAAAGCCGCACGGTGGAGTTGGTGCTGGCCCGTTCCGAGCGTCAGGCCCGGGTGGTCGAGAGGGCGATGAGAACCGGTTTCTTCATCGACCAGTTGCTGATTCCCCAAGCCTCCTACATCGGCCGGTTTGCCTGGTCGGAGCTCGACAACCTCACCGTAAAACGTGCCCTCGAGAACGCGCGGCCGGGAGAGCCCTATCTGCTCGGCAGTACCACCGGCAAGTACCTGGTGGCTCGAGTGCTGCCCACGGGACCGCCGGCGATTCTGGGAGAAACACGTTACGCCCAGAAGCTGGAAGATATCTGGGTGGTGCTCTCAGTGGGACTCACCGATGCCCAGCTATTGAGCATCGAGGTCGATGTCGATACCGAGGATCTGACGGCCATCTGCCGATCCAAAACCCGGTTGGCCGACAGCCAGCTGCGTGCCGCGCGCTCGAAGGTCGAGGCTCTACATCCAGAGGCGCCTTTCCCGGAGGTCATCCAGGCTCACAAGGCCCTCATCGGTGTGCATGCGATGCGGGGAGAGATGGACGAATCGATCGAGGTGCTCAACAGCCTCGCCCGGCAGGTGCCACCCGCGCAAGACGGGGCGGAGCGCTACCTCCGAGACATCGTCAACCGATCCCTCGGCATCCTCGAGCTGCGCCGAGGCGAGGTCGAGAACTGCCTCCATCATCACCATCGTGAGATGTGCTTGTTCCCATTGAGTGAAGCGGCACGTCATCGCTTCGGCGACGGCGCGCGGCGTGCGGTAGAGCATTACAGTCGCTACCTCGAGAAGCACCCTGACGATCTCGAGGCGAGGTGGCTCCTCAATATCGCCACGATGACCGTCGGAAGCTACCCGAAGGCTGTCCCGGAGAGCTTGCGCATCGGGCCCGAGGCCTTCGCCTCGGAGGTCGACCTGGGTCGCTTCTGGGACATCGCCGGACCGGCGGGTGTCTCCTACTCGGACAACGCCGGGGGCAGCGTCAGCGATGACTTCGACGGTGACGGCCTGCTCGACCTGGTGGTCTCGAGCCGCGATCCCTGCGAGCCCCTGCGCCTCTACCTCAATCGCGGTGACGGCACTTTCGAGGACGCCACCGAATCCGCGGGCCTGGGCGCGCAACTCGGTGGGCTCAACGTCACCCAGGTCGACTACGACAACGATGGCCGTCTCGATCTTTTCGTCATGAGAGGCGGTTGGGAGACCGCCATCCGCAACTCGCTGTTGCGCAACCGACCCGCTCCGGGAGGCGGTGTGACATTCGAGGACATCACCGCTAGAGCCGGACTCGGCGGCCCGGCCCACCGCACCCACTCGGCCGCCTGGGCCGACTACGACGGTGACGGCTGGCTGGACGTCTTCCTGGCCCACGAGATGTCCTTCAGCCAGTTGTTCCGCAGTCGAGGAGACGGCACCTTCGAGGACACGACGTCGAAGGCCGGGATGCGCTTCAGATCTCTGACCAAGGGCGCGACATGGGGAGACGTGGATAACGATGGCCGCCCCGATCTCTACATCTCCAACTTCGGCGAGCGCAACCTCTTGTTCGTCAACCGTGGTGACGGCCGATTCGACGAGGTGGCCGTCGAGCGCGGGGTCAGCGAACCCACCTACAGCTTCCCGGCCTGGTTCTGGGACTACGACAACGACGGATGGCAGGACCTTCTCGTCGCGGTCTTCCTGCAGTCGGTCGACGAAGTAGCGCGCGAGTACCTGGGGATGCCCCTGCAAGCCGAAGCGATGCGTGTCTATCGCAACCGCGGAGACGGCTCCTTCGAAGACACCACCGCGGCCCTCGGATTAGAGCGCATGATCCCGACCATGGGGGCCAACTTCGGCGATCTCAACAACGACGGCTACCTCGATTTCTATCTCGGGACAGGGGCACCCGATTACAGCCTCCTGGTGCCCAACCGCATGTTCCTCAATCAGCAAGGCCGCCGATTTGTCGACGTCACCACATCCACCGGAACCGGCCATCTGCAGAAAGGGCACGGGATCTCATTCGCCGATCTGGACAACGACGGTGACGAGGACATCTTCGCCAACATGGGCGGCGCTTTCCTGGGTGACAAGTACTCGAGCGCCCTGTTCGAGAATCCCGGCCACGGCAATGACTGGATCGCGATCGAGCTCATCGGCACACGGAGCAATCGCTCGGCGATCGGTGCGCGAATCCGAGTCGTCCTCGACGAGAAAGGCCGGGAGGGACAACGGGTTCGTTGGGTCACCACGGGCGGCTCCTTCGGGTCTTCACCGCTCATGCAGCACATCGGGCTCGGTCGTGACGCGGCCATTCTGCGGGTAGAGATCGACTGGCCCTTCAGGGCCGGGAGCACCGGACCCGAGCGACAGGTGTTCACTGAGGTACCGACCAACAGTTACCTTGTTGTCACTCAAGGGATCCCCGGCTTCCAGCTCTCCCTGCGGCCACGGTTCGTGCTCGGCTCGGAGGCTGCCGCGGCCGACACCCACCACCCGGCCGACTGAGGAATGGGGACACAGGCCCCAATGAAGAGCACAAGACTGGCTTTTAGACTGTTCGGCCTTGGTTACCTCATCGCCACCGTTGTGGGTTTCTCTACCTACTACATCCACGTTACGCTGATGTGGATCACCATCTTCACCCTCATGCCGGTGGTCTTCGGATACCTGTTCTACACCTATCTGCGTAGGACCGGATGCGAAAGGTCACGATCATTCAGGGAGACGAATTCGCTCA
>JAOTZA010000268.1 GCA_029861655.1 Acidobacteriota bacterium
GCCCGATGATCGTCGTCACCGCGGTCATCAGAATCGGTCGAAGCCGATCGCGGCCCGCTTGGAGAATGGCGGCCTCCCGCTCCATGCCGCCGCGGTGCAACTGATTGATGTGATCCAGAAGCACGATGCCGTTGTTGACCACGATCCCCATCAGGATGAGCATCCCGATCTGCCCCATCAGGTTGAGGGGCGTACCGGTCGCCGCCAGCATCCAGGCGGCTCCCGGTATGGCGCAGAGGATCGAGAACAGGATGGCGAAGGGCTGCGCCAGCGACTCGAATAGAGACGCCATGACCAGGAACACGAGGACCAGGGCCAGCATGAAATTCTGTCCCATTTGCGCGTTCTGATCTTCCTGCTCGACGATCCGATCGTTCCACGACCACGAGTAGCCGGCGGGCATGTCGAAGGCGTCCATCAGACCGGCGATCTCGTCCTTGGCCTCCTTCCATTCCTCGCCCTCGTAGGTCCCATACACCGCTACTTTGACCTTGCGGTTTTCACGTTCGATCTCCTTGGCCTGCGAAACGATCTGGAAGTCGGCGATCTCGCCCAGTTCTACGGGCCGCCCGTCGGGGCCACCACCGACATGCAACCTCTCCAGATCGGCGATGTTCTCGCGATCCTCGAGACGCAGGGCCATCCAGGTGTCGACTTCGCGCTCACCCGCATTGAAGCGCGGCAGCTGCATGGCGCCGAGGGTGAACGAAAAAATGTCGGCCATGTCCTGAGCATCGAGCCCCACCCTCTCGGCCTTGTCACGGTCAATCTTGACCATGACCTCGCGCTGCGAATCGCGAAACGACGTCCGGATGTCCTGGGCGCCGTCGAGTGTCTCGATCCGTCGCACCGCCTCGGTGGCAAAGCCCTCGAGAAGACCGGTGTCCTGACCAAAGAACTTGACGGCGAAGAAAGTCGAGGAGCCACCGGTTTCGGCGTCGTCGTCGAAGAGAAACTTGACACCCGCCACTTCGGGAAGAGCTTCGCGGATCTCTTTCTGGAGCTCGCGCACTTCGTCGTCGCCCATGTTCTTGCGGGCCAGAACCAACGTGCTTCCGGCGCGATTCTCGGTGAAGAAACTATAGAGCGACTTGAACTGAAAACGCTCCCTGTTCTCCCACAAGAAGGGCTCGATCACGTCGACGACGTCTTCGGCCTCGGACTTGTAGGTGTGATCGGAAAACTCGTAGGAGAGGTAGACCCGCTCATTGATGGTGCCGGAAAAAACCGCCGACTCGACCCAGCCGACCATAAACGGGACCGCTGTCAGCATCCCGACTATCAATAGTAGCCCGGCCGTCTTCCAACGGTGGTGAAGCGTCCAGTGCAAGGCTCGAGCGTAGCGTTCCTCCAGCCACGCCATGCTCCTGACTTCCTTTGTCTTCTTCCGCCCCAGGAAGTGAGCCGACATCAACGGGATGAGAGTCAGGGACGAGAAAAGCGAACAGATCAGCGCCGCGGCAATCGTGATGCCGATCTCCTTGAGCCAGGTCGTCAAACCCGTGCGGGCACCGATGATGAGCGGCAGAAACACGATCAGCGTCGTGACCGTCGAGGCGGTCACCGCGACCGAAACCTGACGCGCGCCGATCAGCGCCGCCTTTTCTCGATCCGGCTCATCACGATGGGTGCGATCGATCGATTCGAGAACGACCACGGCGTTGTCGACCAGCATGCCAACCGCCAGCATCAGACCCATCATCGACAGGATGTTGAGCGTTTTGCCGGTAAAGAACATGATGCCGCACGCCGCGAGAATCGAGAACGGAATCGACAGCGACACGATGACGGTCGAGTCGAGACGACGAAGGAAAAAGTAGAGGCTGAAGATCGCCAGGAGAGCACCGATCGTCCCGGCTTTGAGCAACCCGGTCAGGCCACCCATGATCTCCTCTCCCTGGTCGTCCCAGACGAAAAGAGTCACCCCTTCGAGCAGCGGATCTTCGCCGATGTCTTTGTAGATGACGTCGGTTATCCGGCGGACCACTTCGACCGTGTTGGCGGTCGACTCCTTGAAGATGGTGAGCGCCACCGCATCCTTAAGATCCAGATGCCGGCCCCAACGATAGGGAGGCTCTTCGTACTCGATCTCGGCGATATCCCGAAGACGCAGCCCTTGATCGTTGATGACGAGAGCGCCAATCTCCTCGACCGACTGAAAGTCGCCAACCGCCCGCGCCGTAAAGCGAAGACCGTTGTCTTCGATCTGACCCAGGACAAGGTTGGAGGAAGCGCCCTGGAGGCGCCGGATGAGCGCACTGACGTCGATGTTGTGCTCCTGGATCTTCTCGAGGATCAGCCCGATGTCGATCTCACGCGGGGCCACGCCATCCAGATCGACCTTGGCCACGCCCGGGACACGTCGCAAACGATTGAGGATCCGCCCCTCGATGAGGTCGTAGTTCTCGGACAGATCGACGCCCTGGGCCGCGATGCGCGCCTCGACAACCGGCATGTCGTTGGTGTTGAAGGAGAAGATGACAACTTCTCCGATGTCTTCCGGTAACTCGGGTTTGATCTGGTCGATTTTCTCCGACACCTGCATCCGGACGATGTCCAACTCCTGGCCCCAGTCGAACTCGAGAAAGAAGGACGCCTCGTCGGCATCCGCCTCGGAGTTGAGGGTCTTGACCCCCGAGAGAGTCGCCAAGATCTCCTCGACCGGTTTTACGACCTCCTTCTCCACCTGCTGGGGGTTGGAGTTGCGGTACGGGATCTGGACGCCGATAAACGGCGCGTCCACTTCGGGGAGATAGGCGAGCGGCAGGCGTACCAACGCGATACCGCCCAGGACCACCACGCTGATCAGGAGCATGGCGGTGGTGATCGGCCGCGTGACGGCGAGCTTGGAGAGCTGCATCGGCTAGATCACCTCTCGAATCGGTCCTGGGATCGGTGTCGTAGAGTCTGTTTGCCGGCCCGTCTCGATCGCGGTGAGCGCCGATTCCGCGGATTCCGGATCGCGTTTTTGATCGAGCAGCGAGTAGACGACCGGGATCACCAAAAGTGTCAGCACGGTGGCGACGGTGAGACCACCGATCACCGTGATCGCGAGCGGCGCCCGCAGCTCGGCGCCCGCCCCCAACCCCAAGGCCATCGGCAAAAGACCGAGAATCGTTGTCGCAGAGGTCATCAGAATCGGTCTCAACCGATCGCTTCCCGCCTCGACGAGAGCCTGGTCGCGGGCCATCCCGGCGCGCCGCCGCTGGTTGACGGCGTCCACCAGGACGATGGCGTTGTTGACGACGATCCCGGCCAGCATGACCGCGCCGATCATCGCCACGACGTTGACCGTGCGACCGGTGATCGCCAGCGCCCCGACAACACCCACCGCGCCCAGCGGCAACGTAAAGATGATGACAAAAGGATGGAGGAACGACTCGAACTGCGATGCCATCACGAGATAGACGAGAAAGATGGCCAGGGCCAGGGCCATCAGCAGCGAGCGCTGCGCCTCGGCACGCTCCTGCTCCTGTCCCGACAGCCGTACCGTGGCACTCGCCGGCAACACGGCATCGGCGAGTTCCTCTCGAACATCGTCAGCCACCGCGCCCATGTCGCGGCGTGCCAGGTTTCCCGAGACCACTCCGGTTCGCTTCTGACCGATGCGGCGGATCTCGCTGGGGCCCTCGACTCGAGAGACACCGGCTACCGACTTCAGATAGATCGGCACACCCTGGCGCTGGCCGATAATAAAATCGCGAACGTCCTCAACCGAAGCCCGGCCGGTCTCGACCGACCTCACGACGATATCGATCTCGCGGTCGCCCTCGGTGAAGCGGGTCGCCACCTCGCCCTGGACCTTGTTGCGGACCGTCTCCGCCACATCGCCCAGGTTGAGCCCGAGACGAGCGAGTTGGTTGCGGTCGAACTGAATCTGCAGCTCGGGGTTACCGAGCTCGGCGCTCGATTTGATGTCGACAAGACCCGGCACCCCGCCGATACGCGTCTTGACTTCCTGCGCCGCCACATGAAGCTCTTCCAGGTTGTCGCTGTAGACCTCCACCTCGATCGGGGTGCGAAAACTGAAGTAGGTCGGCCGCTCGAAGTCAAAACGCGCCAGCCCCGAGCTCCCGAGTCGCTCTCTCAGCGTCTCGATCACGAGGCTCTCATCCGCCGGTGTCGCCTTCTCGGCCATCCGCACCTGGATACGAGCGGTGTTCTCACCCTCGGTTCCGGTGCTCGACAAAGACAGACCCCGGCCTCCAACGACCGCCGAATGGGAGGCGATCCGCTCATCGTCCTCGAGAACACTCTCCGCATCCGCGATAAAGCGATCCGTCACCTCCAGAGGAGTGCCCTCCGGAAGTTCCACCAGAAAACTGAACTCACCCTGAGAAAAGGACGGAATGAGATCGAAACCCAGGCGGGGAATGAGTGCTATCGAGCCGGCGAAGAACAGAAGCGCCGCGGCCAGCACTAGCGGCCGGGCCCGCAAGGAGCCTTTCAGGAGCCTGGGATAGAGCGCGGCCAGGGCGCCGAGGGCGCGATCGAATACCGCGGTCGCCGGCCGGGCCAGGATCGCCGCACCCCGCCCCAGCCAGCGGAACAGAAATCTCAGCCCCAGCACGACCGCG
>JAOTZA010000269.1 GCA_029861655.1 Acidobacteriota bacterium
TATCCAGAAGCTCGGCCAGACCGCAGGCATGTTGCGGCCCGGCCCCGCCGAACGCGACCAACCAGTGATCGGAGGTCCGGTAGCCCAGCCGAACCGAGGTGCGGCGAACCGCCGCCGCCATCTTCTCGTTCGCGATGCGCAGGAATCCAACGAGGATCGCTTCCTCCGTCGGGGGTGCCGATCCGGGCCGCGCCGCCGTCAGAAGCTGTGCGCGGATAGCCTCGAGCCTGCGCCGCGCCGCTCGCCGGTCGACTACGAACGGAAACCGCGCGGTACTCACGCGGCCGAGTAAGAGGTTGACATCGGTGATCGTGAGCGGGCCACCGGTGCCATAGCAAGCCGGCCCGGGGCTGGCCCCGGCGCTTCGTGGACCCACCCTCAGCCGATCTCCCTCGAACGAGCAGATCGACCCGCCACCCGCCGCGACGGTCTCGACCGCCAGCGAGGGCGAAAGAAGCCGAGCGTCTCCAACCCGAGTCTCGCTCCGGTAGGGAAGCTCTCCGGCCCACCGCGTGACATCGGTCGAAGTGCCCCCCATGTCGAATCCGAGGATCGCCGGGGCCCCACAGCGCCGGCCGACTTCCGCGGCACCCAGCGCGCCGCCAGCGGGACCCGACAGCAGACTGTCCTTGGGCTGAAAGCGGTCGCTCCGCACCACTCCGCCGGCACTGGTCAGGACGTGAACACCCGTTTCGCCGAGCCCCGTGCGGACTGCGGTCAAATAGTCACCGATCACCGAGGACAGATACGCATCGACCACCGCGGTCTCAGCTCTCGGCAGGATCTTGATTCGAGACGAGAGACGCGAGGAGAGCGACACATGCTCGAAACCCAGCTGCCGGAGCTGCTCGGCCACTGTCTGCTCGTGGACCGAGTTGCGATAACTGTGGAGCAGGGCCACCGCTGCGGCTTTGATCCCGCGAGCCAGCAACCGTTCCCCGGCCGTCTTGACGCCGGCAAGCTCGATCGGCTGGATGACCGCACCGGTGGCGTCGAGACGCTCCGAGACTTCGACGGCCTCTGCGTAGAACGGCTCTCGCTTCACCACATCGAGCGCGAAGAGATCCGGTCGCCGCTGGTCGCCGATCTCGAGCAAGTCGCGGAAACCGCAGGTGACAAACAGCGCCGTCGGGCGGCCGTCGCGCTCCAGAAGCGCATTGGTCCCACGCGTCGTCGCCAGACGCACTGCAAGCGGGGGGAACTTCTCGCCAAGAGGTGTGCGCGTGACCAGACGTGCCGCCACCACCGGCGCCTCCTCACCGGTATCCAACTCCGCGTCGGCGTCCACCAGGCCCTCCCCTCGGGACCGTTTGTCGATCTCTACGACACTATCGACGGCGCTCGAGACCGTCACCCTGGCCTCGAAGCCCGAGTCGGACTTGTCGCCTCCCATCCGAGAGACCCGCAAACGCCAACCGCTCAGGAGTCCGGCGGGAATCTCCTGCCGGTGCTCCAGCTCGAGAAGCCGGGGTCCAGGAGCGCTCTTGATCCGGGCCTTGAGCCGGCCGCTACTGAGAATCTTGGCTCGGTGGAGACAGCCCTCCGGATCCACACCCAGACAGTCGGTAAAAGTACCGCCGCTGTCGACCCAGAGCTGCCAGGGTGGGTTCGTCAGGTTTCTAGCAACCCGTGGTAGTAGTCCAGATGGTCGTCTCGACTTCTACCACGGGCTGCCTGACGGCGCCGTCAGCTTGCGATTTCGACGGCGCCGGGTCGCGAGGTTGACCGCCACCAAGATGAAGACAAATACCAGAAACGTAGCGACCAGCGGCGCCACGATCGCCAGGATCGAATAGAAAATGGAGCCACCCGCTTCAAGGGTGGAAACGATCGGGTTGCCAAAGCCCGCCGTGGTCAGTGTCGAGGCGCCGCGAACACCCGTCGTCAAAGCCTGCACCGAACCGGCAATGCCGCCACCGGCGATCACCGCCAGGGTCCACTTCAGGTAGGGGTCCATCCCGGTGATGACCGACGCCGACGCGACGATGCCTGCTACCACCGCCGCCGGTGAAGCCACGGTGTCGAGCAAGTGATCCAGCCATGGAATGTAGTAAGCGCCGATCTCCAGCAGGGTGGCGACCGCAAGGGCGATCAGAGCCGGAGTGGAGGCGATCCAGCCGAAGCGCGGTCCCAGCGTCAGGACATCGCTATTGGCCGCGAGGCTGATGAACAGCATCGGCACAAAGACCCGAAACCCACAGGCGGCGCTCAGGCCAAAGCCCAGACAGACACTGACCAACGTATCCATGTGTCTATTGTACCAGGGGCTCATCGAGCAGCTCTATCCGTCGGATATGCCGGCCGCCCTCGAATTCCGTCTCAAGCCAAGTCTGGACGATCTGGCGCGCCGTCTCTTCCGAGACCAACCTCTCTCCCAGAGAGATCATGTTGGCGTCGTTGTGCAAACGCGCCAGGCTCGCTGACTCGACGCTCCAGCAAAGAGCACAGCGGACTCCCCGGACACGGTTGGCGGCCATCGCCTCACCGTTTCCCGAGCCACCCAGCACAATGCCGCGATCGGCGCGTCCGTCGGCGACCGCAGCCGCCGCAGGCCGAATGAACACCGGGTAATCGACCGATTCGGTCGAGTCTGTGCCCAGATCCTCCACATCGTGCCCCTCCTCGCGGAGCACCTCGATGAGCATCTGTTTGTAGGCGTATCCGGCATGGTCCGAGGCAATCACCAGTCTCATAAGGTTGCGCTCCCACGTCTCAGAGTATCGATGGCTTCACGCGCCTCCGGCACACCAGCCACCAGGTTCAGACAAAAATAGCAAACAGCGTAGACCGGCACGACGACCGCGGCGGTGATCTCTCGCGGCAGCGCCGGAAGTAACCACCACACGCCGACGGCCGCCAGCGCTGCCACCGCCGCCGCCGCAACGGCCCGCGCTGCAAACAAAGCCGGCAACCGGACCTGGATCGCCAGCTTTCGTAGCGCGACCAAGAGGAGGCTCAACTCGACCCAGGAGCTCAAACCCGCTCCTACCGCGAGACCCACTGCACCCAGTCGCAATGAGTCCGGGATACTCCCGCCCGCCACCCCCGCAGGATCAAGGTGCTCGGTCGCCAAAAAGACCGGAAACCGGTCGAGCCACAACATCAGCGCCACACCGGAAAGCGCCGAGAGTGCGACCCGAGCGATCGAGATCCTCGCTGGGATCTTGGTCTCCCCCACCGAGTAGAAGACGTTGAGGAGTAGCCTCGACCAGCTGGTAGCCAAAAGACCGAGGGTGTAGCCGCCGAGAACCAGGAAGACCAGGGCGTTCTCGCCGGCGCCAAAGCGACCGCGACGAAACAAAGCGCCGACAATCAGATACCCGAAACTCAGGTAGCCGATCGCCGTCGGCACCACCCAGAAGGCGATCCTTCGGAGCGCCCGCGCGGCGCGCGCGGAGGCCCGCAGCGCTCGGTCGTCGTCTCCGAGACTAGAGAGTTCCGGCAACTCGGCGGCGGAGACCGAAAGGGCGAACAAGGCGATCGGCAGGAGATACAGCGTCTGCGCCTGCACCAGGGCCGCCGGCGCGCCGGCGACGAGAAACGAGGCCAGCACAAGATCCAGATAGGAAGACAGCTGCGCTGCCCCACGAGCCGCCACCAAGGGCGCCATGTTCCGAAGCGTCGTCCGCACTCCCTCTACACGCGTCGAAAGTGACAACCGGAATCCGCGTAGGACTTTGGCCACCAGCGGCAGCTGAAAGCCGAATTGCAGAACTCCGCCCAAGAGCGCCCCCCAGCACATAGCCAACAGCAACCTGTTGCCAATCTCTGAGTCGATCTGGTCTGTGGCCCCATTGATGCCTCCCGGCACCAATGTCGCCACCGCCAGCAGGAGGGCCGCGATGATCGACACGTTCCACAGAACCGGTGCGAAATAGGAGCTGAAGAAGCGACGGTGACTGTTGAGCACGCCGAGCGCCCAGGCCGACAGCACCAGAATCGACACCATCGGAAACACGATCCGCACCGCGGTCACCGCCAGCTCGTACCGGTCAATGTCCGCCGAGCCGGCCGCCACCAGGGCGGCATCACCAAGAAAGCCCGGGCTCAAGAGCGCGACGAGCGGACGGGCGAAGAGAATCCCCAGTAGGGCAATCCCCGCTCCGGCCGCGACCAGCAGCCCGAATACCGCTCCCGCCAGCCGGCCAGCCTCTTCGTCACGTCCCTGGCTCAAGAGTCTCGAGTAGATCGGTATGAAGGACGCCGATAGCGTCTGCTCCCCCATCAGGTTCTGCAGGATATTCGGACCTCGAAAAACGGTCCGTAGTACATCGGCGTGGCGGCCGAGACCAAAGAAATAGGCGATCAACTGGTCGCGTACCAGTCCCAGGATCCGGCTACTCAGGATTCCGGCAGCGACGCGAGAGGCGCCACCCAACCGACGGCCCGCGGGCGGACCGACCGCGTCGGTTAGCGACTGTTTTTGCAAAACCGGCTCGGCGTCTCCCGAGCGGCGCCAAAGAGAAGAAAGAAAACCACGACAAGAGGACTCGACCGCATGATTTGAAATAGTAGCAAGTGATGGCTGCCGGAACGTCCGCTGAGCTCAGACAGGCACTCGAAGCCCGGGTTACCG
>JAOTZA010000270.1 GCA_029861655.1 Acidobacteriota bacterium
GCGAAGTTGGCCAACACGGCACGGATCATCTTGTTGGGCAGATGGATCATGCAGTCTCGACATAGCCAGGCGTCGACCTGAGGCAACGGGTCCTCAGTCACGTCGAGCGCGATGAATCGCCGATTGGCTGCGGCGAATCGTTGCTGGAGTTGCTCCACCAGTGGGACGACGATGTCACCACCCACATATTCCTCGACGGTCAGGTCCACGTGCTGCATCCAGTGGAAATCACCGCAGGGAGCATCCAGCAGCGAGTTGACGCCGAGTTTCTCCAGAGCGCCCGGCAATGTTTCGCGCAAGGCCTGGGTGGCCACTATCGTGGAACCGGGTCCCGAACGCGATTCTTCCTCCTCTCCCCAGAGACTGTCTTTGTAGATCTTGGTGAAAACCTCCCGGGGATCCCGTCCCGTCGCGGCCTGGGGGAGTGGCCGTAGACGCAGTTTCAGCCGCTGCAACAGATCGGCCAGATAGCGGTTCAGAGGCATCTTGGCGGTGATTCTATCGGGCGGATAGACTCCCTTCTCCGAGGTATCCACGATGACTCCTTCCGACAGACGACGACATCGCTTTGCCGTTTTTCTCTCCTGCTGTGTCTTGGGCTTGATCTCCGCGGGCGCCTTCGTGACCAGTAAGGAGGCCGGTCTTTCGGTACCCGATTGGCCGCTCTCCTACGGTTCGCTCAACCCACCGCGGTGGTGGGAGATCTCCAATGTTCGTGCCGAGCACGGTCACCGGCTAATCGCGGGCACGGTGGCGTTGCTGACCGTTGGCCTCGCGGTGTGGACCGGCCTGCGGGAGCGTCGCCACTGGGTTCGTCGCCTTTCGTATGTCGCAGTGGCGGCTGTGTTTGCCCAGGCCCTACTCGGAGGCCTGACGGTGCTCTTTTTTCTGCCCACACCGATTTCGGTGAGCCATGCGGGTTTGGCCGAGCTCTTCTTCTGCCTGATCGTGACGCTGGCTGTCGTCACCTCGCGGTGGTGGGAGCGAGAACGCCGACCGACTCCGGATTGGCTCGGAGTGCGTACGGCCGCGACCCTGACCTCGGTGTTGGTTTTTAGTCAGATTCTCGTCGGTGCAGTGATGCGCCACAGCGGCGCCGGTTTGGCGATTCCGGATTTCCCCCTGGCCTTTGGTCGCTTGATCCCGCCCCGTTTCGACTTTCCTATCGGAATCCATTTCACACACCGGCTCGGCGCTCTTGTCGTCACGGTGGCGATCGTCTGGTTGTTTATCCAGGTCAGGCGGACAAAGCTTTCCGAGCGTCTGGTGACCGTGCCCGTGACCGTACTGCTCGGTCTGGTGACGCTCCAGGTAGGCTTGGGGGCGGTAGTGGTTTTGACCGGCAAGGCGGTGGTCCCCAACACGATCCACGTAGCTACCGGCGCGTCGATCCTGGCGACGAGCGTGATCGCGACGCTGGCCGGTTGGCGATTGGTCGGGCGCAGCGAATCGACGGCTCCTTCGAGCGCGAGAGTCGAGTGGCAAGGGGCGGAATCGTGAGGACGTCGGCTGCGGTTGCGGGCGTCGAAGCGGTCCCCAGCGAGTGGAGCGACTACTTCGAGCTGACAAAGCCCCGGATCACGATCATGGTCCTGGTAACGACTGTGTTCGGTTTTGTGCTGGGCAACCAGTCCGAGTTCTCGGCGAGCCTGCTGGTCTGGACCGTGGTGGGGACGGGCCTGCTGTCGGCCGGCGGCTCGGCGCTCAACCACTTCTGGGAGCGGCGATCGGACGCGCTGATGGAGCGGACGGCGTCACGGCCGCTTCCGGCGGGCCGGATGGATTGGCGGCGGGCGCTCGCCTTTGGTGTAACGCTGGCGCTCGCCGGGGTGGGGGTGCTGGCGCTGACCGTCAATCTTCTGACCGCTGCCCTGGGTCTGGCCGCCTTGGTGAGCTATGTGCTCGTCTACACCCCGCTAAAGAAGGTCACTTCGCTGGCGACCTTGATCGGGGCGGTGCCGGGTGCGCTGCCCCCGGTCATGGGTTGGACCGCGGCTCAGAACAGCTTGTCCGCGGGGGCGTGGGTCCTTTTTGGCATTCTCTTTTTCTGGCAGCTGCCGCATTTTCTGGCGATTGCCTGGCTGTGCCGAGGCGACTATGCACGGGCGGGGTTTCCGATGCTTCCGGTTGTCGAGCCGGACGGCCGCTCGACCGCGCGTCAGGCGGTGCTCTACGGGGCGGCCCTGCTTCCGGTATCGCTCGCGCCGAGCCTGATCGATCTAGCCGGCACCTCGTATTTCATCGGTGCCGCCCTGCTCGGTGCCTTGTTTCTCGGCTCCTGCGTCGCTTTCTGGAGGTCGACCGACAACCGTTCGGCTCGTCGCGTGCTCTTGACGTCGGTACTCTATCTGCCGGCGGTGTTGGCTGTGATGGCCTTTGATCGTTTCGTCCATTGACGGTGATCGAAGCGGGAAACCCCAAAAGCGAGGATCAAGACGTGACCGATTACTCCCAACGCTTCAAGTCCCTCGCGACCAATGTGGTGCACGCGGGCGCGCCACATCCTCGTGTCGAAGGAGCCGTCGTCTCGCCGATCTTCCAGTCGGCGAACTTTCTGATGGCAGAGGAGGCGGCGTACGACGAGGTGCGCTATCTGCGGCTTAGCAACTCGCCGACCCACCTGACCCTACAAACGCGCCTTGCCACGATCGAGTCCGGTGAGGCCGCTCTGGTGACGGCGAGCGGCATGGCGGCGATCTCCAGCACTGTCCTGTCTCTAGTTGCCAAGGGTGACCATCTTCTGGCGCAGAAGACGCTTTATGGTGGCACCCAGAGCCTCTTTGACGAAGACCTGCCTCGTTTCGGTATTTCGCATTCGGCGATCGATCTCGCGGCGCCTGAGACGTGGGCCGCGGCGCTTCGTCCCGAGACTCGTTTGATGTATGTCGAGTCGATCTCCAACCCGCTGATGGAGGTGGGGGACCTGCGGGCCGCCGTGGAGTTTGCACAGGCCCACCATCTGGTTACGGTGATCGACTCGACGTTTGCCACACCGGTCAATTTTCGGCCGATCGAGATCGGCATCGACGTCGTGGTCCACAGTGCCACCAAGTACTTGAACGGGCACAGCGACATCGTGGCCGGCGCGGTGATCGGTTCCGCCGAGAGGGTAGGCAAGATCCGTCATTGGATGCTTCATGCGGGTGGCTCGGCCGATCCGCATGCCTGCTTTCTGTTCGAGCGCGGTTTGAAGACGTTGGTGCTGAGAGTCGAGCGCCAGAACAAGAACGCTCAGAAGCTCGCCGAGTTTCTGGCGGCAAGACCGGAGGTGCGAGCGGTGAACTACCCGGGGCTGGCCGACGATCCCGGTCACGGTTATGCGAAGAGTCTCTTTTCCGGGTTTGGGGGCATGCTGTCTTTCTATGCCGCCGATGCCGCTGCGGCCGAGAGGTTTCTCGGCCGAGTTCGCATACCGATCCACGCGGCGAGCCTTGGCGGACCCGAGACCCTGGTGGTGAGACCGGCCCGCAGCTCCCATCTGGGTCAGAGCCCAGAGGAGAGAGAGCGATTGAGGATCACCGATGACCTGGTGCGGGTGTCGGTGGGCATTGAGGAGATCGACGAGCTCATCGCCGACTTTGGGCAGGCGCTCGGCAGCTAGTCGGCAGGGCGAGGTTGGTCATGGCGAAGAAACGGCGTTGCGAGTGGGCGGGGGATGATCCGTTGATGGTCGCATATCACGATGAGGAATGGGGCGTACCGGTACACGACGACCGTGAGTGGTTCGAGTTTCTAGTGCTGGAGGGCGCGCAAGCCGGGCTGTCCTGGTCCACCGTCCTCAACAAGCGCGCCCGGTATCGCGAGGTGTTCTCCGACTTCCAGCCGGCGAAAGTGGCGCGCTTCGACAACCGCAAGAAGGCGCGCCTACTTTCCGATCCAGGGATTATCCGCAACCGGTTGAAGGTGGATTCCGCGATCCGCAACGCGCGCGCCTTCCTGAAAGTGCAGAAGGAGCACGGGTCTTTCGACGCCTACGTATGGTCCTTTGTCAAGGGCAGGCCGGTGGTCAACCGGTGGAAGTCGCTCGCTGAGATCCCCGCCAAGACCGAGCTCTCCGACCGCTTGAGCAAGGACCTCAAGAAGAAAGGTTTCAATTTCGTCGGCTCGACCATCTGCTATGCCTTCCTCCAGGCGACCGGCGTGATCAATGATCACATCACGACTTGCTTCCGCTACAAGACCCTCGGTGGCAAGTGACCGGATAGGAAGACCGCGCCGATGAAACAACTGACCTTCATCTTGGTGGCGGCGCTCCTGCTGTCGGTCGCACCAGAGACGGTGTCGGCCTCGAGCTCTACGCCGGCCGACGGCAAGCCCAACCGTCTACTCGACGAGAGCAGTCCGTATCTGAGGCTCCACGCTTACAACCCGGTCGATTGGTACCCGTGGGGTCCGGAGGCGCTCGAGCGGGCGCGTCAGGAGTCCAAGCCCATTTTTCTCTCGGTCGGCTACTCGACGTGCTATTGGTGCCACGTCATGGAGCGGGAGGTGTTCTCGAACCCCGAGATCGCTGCGCTGATGAACGAATGGTTCGTCAATATCAAGGTAGACAGGGAAGAGCGTCCGGAGCTC
>JAOTZA010000033.1 GCA_029861655.1 Acidobacteriota bacterium
CGTGCGTATCAGTCCTTCTTCCTGGGTTTGATGGTCGTCAGTCATCGAATGTCCAGATTTGGCCCGCCCAGGGTATCCCGGAGAGCCTTTTGGTTGACTCCCACGCCGACGGCGGGTAGTGGATCATGGCTAGCACGGCGGAACTCTGTTGACCGTTTCACTACTTAGTCATGCTTCTAGCAAGCCGCGAGCGACGTCGCGACGACCAGCGCGGAAAGGGTGAAGGATGTCGATCTTAGGTCGTTGAGTCTAGCGCTATACTTCGGCGCGATGTCCGACCGCGCGCCCAGCTCGACCACCGTGCTCGGCGAAGATCCATGAATCGGAGTTCGCTCGTATTCCTGATCAGCGTCGCCGTCTGGTTGCCTGTCCTTGTCGTCGGCTGCTCCTGTGACGGCAAGGTCGCGCTTGCACAACAGCACATCGACGCCGGCAACGGCTACCTCCAGGACAACAAGCTCAAAGAGGCACTCGCGGAGTTCGAGAAGGCCCTGGCCATCGCCCCCCATCATCCGCCGATCCACCTCAGTATCGGCAGCGTGTACACCCGGCAGGGGCGCTTCACCAAAGCGGTGGAGAAGTTCCGCTACGTGATCGAGCAGGACCCGAAGTCCGCCGAAGCCTACACGCTGTGGGCTGCGATCCTGCAGCGGCAGGGCCGCGATGAGGAGGCGATCCGGAAGTACGAGGCGGCGCTCGAGAGCGTTCCGGAACACTTAACGGCGGCAAACCACCTCGGTCTGCTGCTCGTGGGCAGGGAGAGCGAGCGTGCACGGGGGATCCGGCTCCTCGAGGGAGCCGTGAAGGCCCGACCCGGGAATCCGAGCGTGCTTCACAACCTGGGCTGGGCCTATCTCCAGGCGAAGAGGTATCCCGAGGCCTACAACCTCCTTCAGAGAGCGGTTGCCGCCACGCATTCCTCCAGCCCCGCATACGAGGAACGCGTGGCCAACCTCGAGCTGGCCGGGGCGCAACTGCCGCGTCGTGTCGCGACGCCCGACATGCCCAACATCGTGCTCTTCGTGATCGACACCTTGCGGGCGGACCACCTGAGCAGCTACGGCTATCCGCGCAAGACGACGCCCCACATCGATGCAGTTGCGGAGCGGGGCGTCCTATTCGAAAACGCGGTCAGCCAGGCCCCCTGGACCGCGCCGTCCATCGCCAGCTTGTTCACGGGGCTCTATCCATCCGTGCACGGCCTCGACGGCGGGATTCGCTGGGGACCGGGGCAGAGATCGGCGGGTGGGACGCTCCCCTTTGCGATCCAGAAGGTGCTGAGCTCGTCCCAGGTGACCCTGGCGGAGGGGCTCCGGAGGCACGGCTACCAGACGGCGGGATTCGTCTCCAACATTTACGTGAATTCGATCTTCGGGTTCTCGCAGGGCTTCGAGCTCTACAACGACGAGCACCGTGGCTACTCGAAGGAGGTGGACCGGGCAAAGCGACGAGCGGAGGACACGAACAAGTACGTCTTCGAGTGGCTCGACGCAGAGCCGAAGGAGCCGTTCTTTCTGCTGGTTCACTACAACGACCCTCACTGGCCGTACAACCCGCCGCCGCCATTCGGTGAGGAGTACGTCGCCGGCTATCAAGGAGGGCTTACACCGGAGCGCAGCTCGGCGGTAGTCGAGACCCAGGGCAAGCCGATCACGAACCTGAGTGACGATGACGTGGCCTACCTGATCGGCCTCTACGACGGTGAGACGGCCTACGTGGACACTGAGCTCGGTCGGGTGCTCGCGAAGGTCCGCTCTCTCGGCCTCGATAGGCCGCTCCTGACCGTGATCACGTCGGACCACGGGGAAGAGTTCCTGGACCACGGCTCGGCGAGCCACGGCTACACGCTCTACGAGGAGATGATCCGAGTGCCTCTGATCTTCCAGTATCCGGGACGCCTGGAGCCGGCGCGGGTCCCGGCGCAGGTCCGCCTGATCGATGTGCTGCCCAGCATCTTCGGTCTCGTGGGAGTCCCGGACGGCGTCCCCCCGGGCGTGCAGGGGCAGAGCCTTGTTCCCTTGCTGGACGGCGAGAGCGCTGCCGGGGCCCAGGACGCCTTCAGCGAGGCGACGTACGCGGGGGACAAGAAGTCGATCCGAACCGCGCAGGGTCTCAAGCTGATCTACAGCTTCGTGGCGGACGAAGCCATGCTCTTCGATCTGAACGCGGATCCGCGGGAGCAGAAGAGCTTGGTCGACGGCAAGTCGTCTCCTGGCGAGCCCCTCAAGCAGCGCCTGGGCGCCTGGATCGAGTCCAATCTGGCCGCGGGCGTGGCGCTCTACGGCGAAGACAAACCGGACCAGGAAGTGGTGCTCGACGAGGAAACGAGGGCGCGGCTCGAGTCGCTCGGGTACATTCAGTAGTCGGAACGGTCCGGGGTTCTTCGAAGTCGCCCTTATCGGAACCACCTTCAGCCAGAGCCGAATCGTGTATCGGAGAACTCGTGACCGACATCGACCGCTAGCGTAGAGATGGTACCGCCGCCGCCGGCCCGAGCAGTATCTCCGGATCGACCCGGGCGCCACGCCACCGGACGCCAAAATGAAGATGGGGTCCGGTGGCCCTTCCCGACTGCCCCACCCGGCCGATCACTTCACCGCGATCCACCTGCCGCCCCACCTCCACTCGTCTCGTGCTCAGGTGAAAGTACATCGTGACGAGACCGGCGCCATGATCGATGAAAACACTCTCACCCGAGAAGAAGAGATCGTCCGAGAGAACCACCCGTCCACCGGCGGCGCTCATCACCGGCGTTCCCTCGGGCGCTGCGAAGTCGGCTCCGGAGTGCGGACTGCGGGGCTGGCCGTTGAGGAAACGACGCGATCCGAAACGTCCTCCAGCGGGAAGCTCTTCCAGCGGCGGCGCCAGCGGGAGCTCGAAAATAGGCTCGGCATCTGTCCACCACAGGCTCCCGACACGTTTCTGTTCGCTGCGCACCCGCACAAGATCGACATCCGAGACATTGACTCGGGAGTCGTCTTGCAGGGTGATGTGTTGGACCGGGTAGATGTAGTCGGACACCGTGATCAGCGCTCTCTCGGCTCGTCCCTTGGCCGTGCGAGCCAGTTCGACGGCTCCCCGGTCGTGCAGCAAATCGATCGCGTACCAACAGGCGCCGGCGTAGGGCGCCCATTCGCGGCCACCCAACCGGCAGCTCTCGAGACTGTCACCGGGCCAACGCACGACCGTGCCCGGAGCCACCTCGATGTCTCTCGCCTCGTCGCTCGAGTCAACCGGCGCAGCCGCCACGAGCGCCAGAAGGCAGATCGCGAAATACGCCGCAAACGGAGCTGAGAACCGAAACGGTCGCGGTGTCACCGGCGCGCCAAAACCGACGCCGGAAGTTCATCCAAGAGCACCGCCGCATTTGCCGGCATCGACAGCGGCCCATAGTGCGGCTCGAGAAGCCCCGCCGTGCGCAAGGCTCGGGTGAGGGCTCGGGTCACCCGGAGAGCTTCGTCGATTCCCTCGGGAGACGTCGATCCCGCACCCGGGAAACGATCGACAAAGAACTCGAAGGCCGATTTGGCCCGGGGAAAGATCTTGAAGCGGATGCCGGCGTCCTCGTCCAGGTCGAGCGCTTCGCGGATCTTCGCCATCGCGGCCGGATAGCCTCCGACCTCGTCCACCAGGCCCAACTCCTTGGCCATGGCGCCGGTCCAAATCCGACCCTTGGCAATTTCGCGCACCGTCTCGAGCGGCAGATCCCGGCCCTCCGCCACCTTGGCGGTGAAATCATCGTAGATGCGGTCCAGCGAGTCCTGAAAACGCTCAAACCCCTGCTCCGTGTAGTCGTCTAGCGAGCTCCACATGCGGCTGTTGGCGCTGGTCGCCACGTCGTCGAACGAGATTCCCAGTTTGTCCCACAGGTTTCGATTCAGAAGCTTGCCACCGTAGACGCCAATCGAACCCGTAATGGTTCCCGGTTGGGCGATGATGGCGTCGGCCGCCATCGCGACAAAGTAGCCTCCCGAACCGGCGATGTTGCCCATCGAAACGACAACCGGCTTGCCCGCTTCGCGAGCTCGAACGGTCTCGCGCCAGATCGAGTCCGAAGCCACATAGGAGCCGCCCGGACTATCGACCCGAAACAGGATCGCCTTGACTCTCGGGTCGTCGACTGCGTCCCTAAAGGCTTTCGAAACCGTTTCCGACCCCATCACCTGGTCTCCCGTGAACGGATCGTAGTCGCTCTCTCCGCGCATGACGGCGCCGACACCGTAGATCAGCGCTACGGTCTCGCCCTTCCCGAGCAGCTCAACGCCACCGGCGTAGGTCGACAGCCCCACAAAAGGACCTTCCTCGCCAAACTCGTCGCGGAGTTTCTGGTAGACCTCGTCGCGATACGCCAGGCCGTCCACCAGCCCCGCATCCACGGCCTCCTGTCCAAGATAGGGACCACGGTCGAAGAGATCTACCGCCCGCTCGATCCCTAAACCCCGTCCGCTCGTCACACCAGCCGAAATCTGCTCGAATTGCGAGTCAACCAGGACTTGCATCGCCTCCTCGTGCGGCTCGGTGTATTCGGTCTCGGTCAACGAGTTCATCGCGTTTTTGTACTCGCTTCGATGGTCCATTCGCGGTTCGATACCGAGTTTCTCGAGCGTGCCGCGGAGAAAAGAAGTCTGGTAGAGCAGCCCGGTCAGACCGATGTCTCCCGATGGCTGGAGATAGATCTCGTCAAAGGCAGTGGCGAGGTAATAGCTTCCATTGCCCGGCCCCCACTCTCCAAAGGTGTCCGCATAGGCGACGGTCTTCTTGCCACTGGTCGAGAAGGCCTCGATCGCCGTTCGGATCTCCTGAATCTGCGCCAGACCCATGGGGACCGAGCCCAATCGCGCCAGTAACGCGACGACACCGTCGTCCTGGGCGGCTTCTTCCAATGCCCGCACCACCTCGCGCAGATCGAGCCGATGATCGATCAGCGAGCGGGTGAAAACGTCGCCGGGAACATACTCGGCGATCGGCTGCGTCAGATCCAACTCCAGGATCGTCTCGCCGGGTATCGACTTTCCCCTTCCGACCAGCAACAAGCCAATCACTACCCCGGCAAAGCCGAGCAGCAACAAGACGATCAGAACAATCAGTAGCGCGCGTCCTCGCGATCTCATGGTCACCTCCGGGTACGGACCGGCGCGGAGGGCGCTTGCGGTCCCGTGAGAATCAGTCTACCGCTACAGCGGCGACCAGGGCTCGGGCCTGGGCCTGGATTCGGGCCAGATTGTCGGCACCAAACCCCAGCAACTGCTTCTGAACCGGTAGCAGGGCTTCGAGATGGGGATCGGCGAACTCAAAGCTGCGGACCCCCTCAAGGACTTCCAAGCTGGGAGAAGGGCGCGGAGTTTCTGCAACTACGTCGGCCGCCCTTGCGACGGTCAGCCGGAAGTCGCGCTCTGGGTACCCGAGATCTCGATAGGCCTCCCGGACGAGTGGCTCGAGCTGGCGATAGAGCTCCGCCGCGTCCTGCGGGTCGATCGACACAAAGATCTGGGTGGCGAGATCGAACCGGCGAAAACTCGCCGGATCGATCACCTTTCGATCACCAGCCGGCATCGCCCTGAACCCTTCCTTTGGGGCAATAAAACCAAGATGAGCACGCGGTATCTGACCCTCTGCAAGGTCATCCACAGCGGCGACGAACCGACGCACGAGGTCCTCGTTCGCAATCCAGCGAACCAGCGTCGGGTGAGACGACAGCTGGGAAACCAATCCCCGAACCAACGCATCGCTTGCATCGAGTGAGGGAAGCTCGATTGGTTCCAGCGCCTCCTCCTCCACCTCTCCTTTATCGATCTGCGCCGTGGCCGGTTCCGCCACAGCCGGCGCCGCGGCCGGTTCCTGAACGGTGCGGCCAAAGAACCAGAAGTAGACCAGGGCCGCGAGGGCGAGGGTGGCGACGATCGCGACAACGGTCCAAACCGGGGGTGTGGATCGATCCCCTTCCCGCGTCGGGGGCAGCAACGGCGGCGGACCCTCCTCTGCCGCCGGGGGTTCGGAAGATGAGCCGGCCGAGAGCTGATAATCGTCGAGATCCGCCATAGACTTTCAAACGTTGGCACAGGTTGCGGAATTCCCGCGCATCACCCAACGATATAGGCTGGCGTCATGAAGACCGAACAAATCATGGGTTCCGTGCGTCTGGGCCGGACCGGGCAGAACATCACGCCCATCGGGCTTGGCACCTGGCCTTTCAGCGGACCGAGAAAGGTCGGCCGCCTGGAGGTGGGGTGGTCTGGGCACGACGACGGACGTGCTCGCAACGCACTCGAGCGCGCCTGGCAGCTGGGAATCAACCACTGGGACACAGCCGACACATATGGCGATGGCCGCGCCGAAGCGATCATCGGCTCCATCTGGGATCGCGTGCCGCGGGACGAGATCTTTCTTGCCAGCAAAGTGGGTTGGGATCCGGGTGCGTACAAGCACTTCTACCACCCCGAGCTGATCGCCGCGCGGATCGAACGCTCGCTGAAGTTACTCCAAACGGACCGATTGGATCTCTACTACCTCCACCACTGCGACTTCGGAGCCGATGACAGATTCCTCGACGAGGCGATCCAACTCGTCCGACGGTTTCGTAACGAAGGCAAGATTCGCTTTCTCGGGCTCTCGGACTGGAGCAGCGAAAAGGTCGCGCGCTTGCTCGAGCGTGTAGATCCCGATGTCGTCCAGATCTACCGCAATGTTATCGACGACACCTACGCATCGAGTGGACTCAAAGCCAAGGTCGAGCGCCGAGACCTGGGGGTAGTCTTCTTCTCGACCATCAAACATGGTCTTCTGTTGGGAAAATACAAAGAACCGACGCGTTTCGAGAAGGGGGACATGCGCAACCGCATCGCCGAGTTCCGAGATCCTCAAGCGCTGGCCCGTTTCGAAAACAACCGTCGGGCGATCGAGAAGCGGTTCCCGGACCAGCCTGAGGCGCTGCTCCGCTCTCTCGTCGGAACCTTGCTGGAGGACTCTGCGGGCGCCTGTGTCATTCTCGGCCAACGCGGGCCGGAGCAAGCCGAAGCGGCGGCGGCAGCGGGAGAACCCCTCGACTCCGAAGACGCCCGCTGGGTGCGAGAGTTGTATCGTCGCTAAGGGCCCGCGAGCGGGTCAGTTGACGACCGCGGGATCGTACAGCCCGGTTTCGCCGCTCGAGTCCAGTCCCATCTCCATCAGAGCCAAAAGAAGACTCTGGCGATTCTCGGCACCCTCGGCTTCGAGCAGGGCTTGCTTCTCGCCGGCTGCAAAAGGCAAGGCGGCGCACAACGCGTGGAGCAAACGCTTGGCCGAGAGAGACTCCAGCAGGTCGCGATCAAAGTCGAGATCGTGACGTGCCGCAAAGGCCACCGCGGAAGCCAGGAGCCGATCGAAGTCCAGCTCGCTCCTGGTGCCTTCGGTTTCCGTCGCAAAGCAAGAGAAATCGACTTCCGCGCGACGATAACCGCGGTGCAACTGCAACTCGCGAAGCACTCGGAAACGGCGCCGGCCACGAAGAAGGATGAGGTAGCGGCCATCCGGCTGCCGCTCCCATTCTTCGATCGAGCCGCTACAGCCCACCGAGTAGAGCTCGGAATTCTCCTCCAGGGGCCCGGACGGACCCCAGTTGTCCGCGGCCGGAATGCGCGGCTGTATCAGACCGACCAGTCGATTGTGCTCCAGCACGTCTTCGACCAGTGAACGGTAGCGCGCCTCGAACACATTGAGAGGCAGGAAGTTGCCTGGGAGAAGCAAGTTTCCAGTGAGCGGGAACAGCGGGATGACCCTGACAGGTATGGAGTTCATAGGCGCTCTAGTAAGGTAGGCACACCTATAACACTGAGGGGGCCGGTTTTCAAGGTCGGCCTCAATTGTCTGTACCGGCCGCGCTCACCTATACTTTCGTCGGAATTATGTGCCCTGCCCTCCCCGAACCGCCCGTCAAGACCAGGGCGGACGCCACCTTGGAGCTTCTCCATAAGCAGCTCGGCGTGCTCGACCTGCTCCGGCGCGAGGGCGACATCGACACGGTTCTCTCGGAACTCTGTTTGACCTTGGAGACCGCGCTCCCGGGTGCGCGTTGCTCGATCACACTGCTCGACAAAGAACAGACTTTGAACCCCGCCGCGACACCCAATCTCCCGGACCAGTATGTGGACGCCGTGCGGGGTCTGACCGCAGGTCTGGCCCCGGGCAGCTCCAGCGCCGCCGCCTACCGCAATCAGACCGTGATCAGTCCCGATATCGAGACGGATCCGCTGTGGGAAGGGCTGCGGGACGAGGCCCAAGCATGCGACATCCGAGCATGCTGGTCGACCCCGCTGACCGGGACCAGCTGGGCAGCCGACACCGGCGTCAGCGACGAACCCGGCATTCTCGGCACCCTCGACTGCTACTTCGGCAAGCCGCGTGACCCAACGGCTGATGAGTGGCGGGTGATGTCGGTGGGGGCTGCGATGGCGAGCCTCGCGATCAACACCTCTCGCGCGGCCCCCGCGCCCGGTAGCGAGAACCTCTACGATCAGGTCACCGGTCTCCCCAACCGTCGGGTCTTTGGCCAGGAGCTCAAACAAGCGCTTAGCCAACTCACACCGCAAAGCGACAAACTCGCGATCCTGCTGCTCGATCTGGATCATTTCAAAGAGGTCAACGACACTTTCGGCTACGCCGTCGGCGACTTCCTGCTCGCTAGCGTCGCCGAGCGGCTCTTGCAGTTTCGCGGCACGACCGACATCGTAGGGCGCTTCGGAGATGACGAGTTCGGCATCTTGATGGGCTCGGCGGACAAGACCGAGGATGTCAAGGAACTCGCCACGCGGGTGCTCGAGGCCGTTTCAGTCCCCTTCGACTTCGGTGGTCAGCATCTGGCCGTCTCCGCCAGCCTCGGGGGCAGCATCTACCCGTGGGACGGCGAGGATGCTCAAACGCTGCTACGAAACGCAGAGAACGCGCTCTATGCGGCCAAGAAGCAGGGGCGAAACCACTTTCGGCTCTACGCACCGACCATGGGTGGCTACGCGTTCGAAAAGCTGCAACTCAAGATGGCGCTGGGCTACGCGGTCGAGAATCGCGAACTCGAGTTGCTTTACCAACCAAAGGTCCGGAGCGACACACACGAAATCATCGGCGCAGAGGCTTTGGTCTACTGGAATCACCCGGCCATGGGACGCATCGGACCCAGCCGATTCATACCACTGGCAGAAGAGACCGGTCTCATCGTGCCGATCGGCGAGTGGGTGCTCAAGACCGCGTGCCGGCAAATCTACGACTGGCGCCAGGCCTTGAAAAAGGACCTGTCAATGGCCGTCAACATCTCGGGAATCCAGTTTCGAGAAGGTGGCTTTGTGGAATCCGTCGGTGCGATCCTGAGCAGCGCACGGCTCGAGCCACGGGTCGTAGAGCTCGAGATCACCGAAACGATCGCGATGCACGAAGTCGAGAAAACCCTCGACCGTTTGCACGAGTTAAACCGTCTAGGAGTCCATATATCTATCGACGATTTCGGCACGGGGTACTCATCCTTGGCGTATCTGAAGCGTTTTCCGATCCACACGCTGAAAATCGACAAATCTTTCGTGTTAACCACACCCGAAGACACAGACAACATGGCGATCGTCAAGGCGGTGATCGCTCTGGCTCACTCTCTCGGACTTTCGGTGGTCGCGGAAGGTGTGGAAACCGCCGAGCAGGCCTCGTTCCTGCGCACCGAGGGCTGCGAGACCCTCCAGGGATACCACTTCAGCCGCCCCACCTCGTCGGCGGACTTCTCCAAGCTGCTGGCCTCCGGCTTCTCTTCCCCCACCGCTGCCTGAAGGTCACGGGAAACCTCGATGTTCCAAGGACTCCAAGACCCGACCAACGCCATCGGTTAGCATGATCTCTTGTCGGTCACCGAGCTAGATTCATCTTCTCAGCCCAGCTACGCCGACAACGACGCGCTCTGGTTTCTCGACGGCGTCACGGGCGAAGGCCAGCCACTCCGACGCACACCGATACTGTCCCTACCCTTCCTCATCGGGCGCCGATCGGAGCTTGGCTTGTCACTCGCTTCGCAGATGATCTCGGGCAGGCACGCCGAGATCTACGATCACAAAGGCGAGCTGAGGATCCGCGATCTCGGGAGCATGAACGGTACCTATGTCAACGGAAAGCGCGTCGAGAAGAGCTCACCCGTTGTCGAGGGCGACATCATCCATTTCGCCAAGCTCGAGTTTCGGTTGAGCCTGGCGGCGGCGGCCGGAGCCACGAGTCTTCTTTCACGAACCATAGCCGTGGAGGCGGGGCTCCCCGAGCTCATGGTCAGTAAGGGCCGCATTCTCGAAGAGATGATGCGCCAACGCTCGGTGGCGACGGTATTTCAACCGATCGTTTCGCTGGAGGACAACCGCATTGCAGCGTTTGAAGTTCTCGGCCGCGGCGGGCGCGAGGGTTCGACGATTGGATCTTCCGAGCTCTTCAAGGCCGCCTCGGTGCTCGGGGCCGAGGTCGAGCTGAGTCGTCTGTTACGCGAGCGATCAGTCGAGGACTGCCGAAAGATGAATCCGGCGGGGCGGCTCTTCTTCATCAACACGCACCCCAACGAGATCGGAAGCCCAGAGCTGATCGAATCGCTCGAGACCTTTCGCAGCCGGCTGCCCGATTATGACGTCGTGCTCGAAGTCCACGAGGCCTCGACTACCGACCCTCAAATGATCCGGGAGCTGCGCCGGACCCTCTCCCGGCTCGAAATGAAACTCGCCTACGACGACTTCGGCTCCGGGCAGGCGCGGTTTCTCGAGTTGGCGGAGACGCCACCCGACTTTCTCAAGTTCGATTTGAGCTTGATCCACGACCTCGACACCGCCCTGGATGCCAAGCAAAAACTCATCGCTGGCCTCCTGAGAGTCGCCACCGATCTGGGTATCCCAACCATCGCGGAGGGAATCGAGACCGAGGCCGAACGAGCCACCTGCGCCGAGTATGGCTTCGACTTCGGCCAGGGCTATCTGTTCGGAAAGCCAGCGCCTGCCTCGGCTTTCTCAAATGCAGCGGACGGTCGAGAGGGGGAGTGATGCGCTGGTTCTCTCGCTTCTCGCCGTCTCTCGTAACCCGGCTCACGGCTGCCTTTGCAGCGCTGGGCTTGCTGCCTGTGGGTCTTCTGGCCTACCGGCTTATCGACGTCAACAAGGCAGCCATGAGCGAGCAGGTAGAGAGTACCCAGGCGCTCTTCTCTCGCAACGCGGCGGAGCAGGTGACCGCATTCGTAAATACGCAGATGCTTCTGGCGCAAAGCCTCGCCGGTAACGCCGTCCTGGCCGATCCCCGCTCGCCGGCGGCACAAACGCTTCTCTCGGAGACGCTACGGGCGTGGACAAGGCTCGGCGTCCTGGCCATCGCCATGGTGGACACCGAGGGTCGGCAGGCACTGCTGGTACAGATCCGAGACGAAGCGACCCGCAAACGGGTCACGCCGGTCCTCCAAGCCGGTCCCGGCCAGGAGGTACTCGGGTTCCCCGGTTCCCCGTTTCCGCTGCTAAGGGTGTCGGCGGACCTGCCGGGGGAGATCGGTTTTGTCTGGGTCGTCGCTGATGGACAAGCGCTCTTCGACGCTCTCGATTTCTATGAGTACGGCCAGGGAAGCATGAAGGTGGCGCTCACCACTCGGGAGGGGACCGATCTCGTCGGCTCCTCCAAGGGGTTTCCGCCGGAGTTGATCGAGAAGGCGCGCACCCTCTGGCTACAAGGAACCGAACTCGCGATCGAGCCTTCCACTGAAGGCGAAAAATGGCTTGGTTCCTATGCTCCCGTCGCCGGCACCGACTGGCTCGTCCTTTCCCGACAGCCTTCGAGGATCGCCTACCAGGTGGCTCGCGACATGACCCGCCAGGCATGGGTAGCGGTGGCTCTCGTGGGGCTCGCCGTGACCATGCTGTCGGCGCTGGCCTACATCTCGGTGGTCAAGCCAATGCGTGAGTTGGCCGGCGCTCAGCGTCGACTCGCCGGTCTGAGCCCAAAAGCCGGCGGCGGCAGTGAGATCGACCAGCTCAAAAACTCCTTCGAAGCACTCGAGAGACGCATGAAGGAGCAGGGTCAGCTGGACGAAGTGTTTCTGGGCCGTTACCAGGTACTCGACGTCCTGGGTACCGGGGCCATGGGTACGGTCTTCCTGGGCCGCGATCCAAAGCTGGAACGCAAATTGGCGATCAAAACGGTCCGCCTCGGTCGCGGCTCAGGGGCCGAAAAGCAAAAGGACCTGCTCGAGAGATTGCTCCAGGAGGCAACCATCACAGCCCAGTTCAATCACCCCAACATCGTCTCGGTGTATGACGTTCAGGACAGCGGCGATGCGGCGTTTGTGGCGATGGAGTTCGTTGATGGAACCAACCTCGAACAGCTGGTCTGGAAACAGGGCCGTCTGTCGCCCGATCAAGTCGTCTTCCTGGGGGCCGCGGTCGCTCGTGGTCTCGAGGCCGCTCACACCCACGATTTGGTTCACCGCGATGTCAAACCAGCCAATATCCTGCTCGGCAGGGACGGGTCGATCAAGGTGACCGACTTCGGAATCGCCGAGATCTTGTCCTCGGTCGCGCCGGCGGGCGACGTCGTCTTCGGGACCCCGGGATATCTGCCGCCGGAAGCCCTGCGCGGAGAACGCTACGAAGCCAACGGCGACCTCTTTTCGCTCGGCGCGGTTCTCTACTTCTGTCTCACCGGCAGCCGAGCTTTCGAAGGCAAGACGCTCAAAGAGGTGGTCCGAAAGACTCTCTTCGGAATTGTCGAACGCCCGTCGGCCTCGACGCCGGATATCCCCGCGAGGTTGGATTCCCTGGTGATGGATCTTCTTTCGACACGGCCAGGCGACCGACCGGCCAGTGCGACTCGCGTAGCCGAGGAGCTCGAGGCCATCTCGCAACAGCTCGGCGCGCACTGGCAGCTCTCCGAGGAGGTCTTTCTCTCGGAAGGCACCAGCGAGAGCGAGGCTGCCTACCTACCGACGACTCCCATGGCCGTGGGAGACTAGAACACCGCTCCGGTTCCTAGCAGCCCGTAGCGTCGGCTTGCGCCCTATTCGGCAAAGCCAAGCCGGTCGACTCGCCGATTGAGAAGGCGGTCCACCGCCTCGATCCTGAGAAAGGGCCTGCGCCGGCCGTCATCCGCTGCCACCATCACGGTGCTGAGTGTCAGACGCCAGGTCCCCGACTTTGCGTCCCCTGCCCCAAAAACCAACAGTCGATCACCCAGCACTTCGCCATTGCTGAGCTCGAGAGTCGGCGCGAGAATCGCGATCCGGGGGTGGCTCCCGGTGTTCATCAGCGACTGGAAACTGCTGCGTCGCCGCCTCCTCGGCTCGGGATGCCGAAACGAGCTACCACCGGCATCAAATAAATCGCTATCCCAGGCGACGACAACCCAGGGAGCGCGCAACTCACCCGGCCGGCGATGCGCCCTTTTGATCCACCGCCGGCGCTGTTTCCTCCACTTCGAGTCGACGGGTTCCTCACCCAGAAAGGGAACCAGGAGTTCGACATCCCCCGGGGTCCGGTCGATGACCGGCGCTTCGGCGTCAACGTGAAAACGCGCCACTTCGGTCGTACCCTGGTTGCCCGCCACGTCACGCGCCAGCACCTCAACCCTCTTCTCGCCATCTTCCCAGCCGCCGGCGAGAGCCGCTTTCTCCGTTGGGTCGCCGTTGACCACCAACGACCAGCCCTCGACACCGGAACGCGGATCTTCAACAGAGATCGACAAGCTCGTATTGGGAGCGTGGTACGTCTTGCCATCGGTCGTCACCGCGGGTCCCTCGAGGACACCCACCGCGCTGGGCGGCTCCAGATCCCGCCGGTCGCTCAGAATCGTAAAGTCGATGCTGTCGCTCGGATAGCCATCCAGACCCGACGCACTGACGGCGTTGACGCGCCAGAAGAGATCGGCCACCGGCAGCGGCTGGGCCCGCCATTCGCTCGAGGTCAGGCCAGCCACTCGGTGAACCAGATTCCTGCAACCCGAATCCGAACAAACCTCGACAACATAGGCCGCAGCGCCCGGGACCGCCTCCCACGAGAACACCGGATCGGGAAAATCCCAGCGGCTGGCCGGCTCAGGCTGCTTTGGCGTCGGCGCCTCGAGAAGCTTTTCTGGTGGCGCCGGTGGTCCGGCCACCGGCACCGCCGTCCCCATTCCTCGCTCGACCACGACCTTTTCCCCACCCGCCTCGACGTCGCCTTCGCCCTCGTACATCATGACCGCGGCGCCGCCGCTTTCTTCGATCCGTGCTCGCGCCTGAACCTCTCCGCTCTTCCCGGCCGCCCTTGGTTTTGCCAGGGCGTTCCCCACTACGATCTCGATGTCGGTCTTGGACGCCCCCGCGTCGAGTGATTTGAGGTCGGCCTGGCCTTGAACGATCTCTACTTGACGCTCTTCGACGCCGAGAAGTGAGCGCCCGGCGCGGCGCATGAAAACGAGCGAGCTTTCGCTGACAACCAGGCTACTGCCGTCAGGGAATTGCAGCGCCGAGGAAGAGCTTTTGAAGGTTCTCAACCCATCCCGCTCGACCAGCAGATCCTGGCGTCGAGCGTCGGCCCAGTCGATGGGTGCGGGCCGGTTGTGGACCTGTCCCGAGAGACTCAAGATCCGCGCCGTCGGTGTGGCGACAGCCGGTTGCAACAACACGCGGAGTCGCTGCCCCGGCTGGAGCACGTCGGGGTCGACCACTTCGCGATTGAGTCGCCAAAGCTCCTCCCAGCGTTTCTGGCTCCCGAGGTATTTCGCCGTTATCCCACGCAGGGTGTCACCGGGCCGCACGATGTGAACCGCTTCGATCTCTCCAGGGGGTGGTTGAGCGATCGCGCTCTGGCCCAAAAGCCCGAGCACCATCACCGCAACACCAACAGAACGCTTCAGAGATCTGGATTCCTGCATGTGAGTCGGGTCCATGATCGGTTGCGTTCTTTACATTCTATTTTACCAAAGCTCCCCTTGCCAAACGATGTGGACGACTCGCGGACGCGGCGCAGAGCCCAGGGGCTGTAACCAGCCGCGACAGTCCACTAGAATCGTCCTGCGGCTGTCGCCTCGCACCGCCCACCCCATCCTTCAGGGAGAGAATCGCGATGGATTCGGACCTTCTTTCAAAGCCGGCAGACCCTTTTGTGGAACGTCATATCGGCCCCACAACCGCCGACACCGAGTCGATGCTCGGCACCCTGGGTCTCGACTCACTCGACACGTTGGTCGAAGCGGTGGTGCCGCGCGGCATCCGCACTCGCCAGCCTCTCCTTCTCAGCGAGCCCGAAGGCGAGCGGCGCCTGCTCGCCGAACTCGAGGCCATTGCGGGGAAGAACCATGTGTACCGCTCGTATATCGGAGCCGGTTACCACGAGGCGCTCCTACCCGGGGTCATCCGACGCAACGTGCTCGAAAACCCGGGGTGGTACACACAGTACACCCCCTACCAGGCCGAAATCGCCCAAGGACGACTGGAGGCACTGATCAACTTCCAGACCCTGATCACCGAACTGACGGCCTTGCCGGTGGCCAACGCCTCGCTTCTCGACGAGGGGACGGCCGCCGCCGAGGCGATGGCGATGTGCTGGGCGAAGCAACGCCGCAAACGCAGTGTCTTTCTTGTCGACAGCGGTTGCCACCCGCAAACCCGCGCCGTGGTCGCGACCCGCGCTCGGCCCCTTGGCATCCGCGTCATGGAGGGAGACCCCCTCGACCCCGCAACGTACGCCGCCAAAACCGCCATCGAGACCCATCTGATCGGTGCGCTGGTCCAGTACCCGGCGAGCGACGGTCGCATCGTCGACTTTTCTCCAGTCGCCGAGCGGCTTCACGCTGCCGGCGCGTTCCTGGTGACCGCCGCCGATCCCCTGGCGCTCGTGCTGCTACGGCCACCCGGCAAATTCGGCGCTGATATCGCCGTCGGCTCGAGCCAGCGTTTTGGAGTCCCCATGATGGCGGGTGGCCCTCATGCCGGCTACATTTCCTGCCACGAAGAGCTCGAACGCCTGATCCCCGGCCGCATCGTCGGTGTTTCGCGAGACGCACAGGACAACGCCGCGTTCCGGCTGGCGCTTCAGACCCGGGAGCAACACATCCGGCGAGGCAAGGCGACCAGCAATATCTGCACGGCCCAGGTCCTACCGGCCATCCTGGCGACGATGTACGCCGTCTACCATGGGCCGCAGGGTCTCGGTCGAATAGCCGGCAGGGTGCACGACGCGACTTGTCTTCTGGCTACCGCCCTCAAGCAGATGGGTCTCGAGCCGACTCATTGGCCGGTCTTCGACACTCTGCGGCTCGATCTCGAGGAGCCGATGTCGGCCGCTATCCACCGCGAGGCGGCAAAACGCCAGGTCAACTTGCGCGATCTTGGCAGCGGCTCGATCGGCGTGAGCCTCGACGAATCCGTAGAGCGACCCGAGCTCGAGACTTTGATCGAGATCTTTTCCCAGGGAGTGGGGGTAGTTCCGCCGGCCGCTGTCGAAGGCCTGGCGAACGACGTCGATCTCGACCTCCCGGAACTCCACAAGCGAAACGGCGCCATCCTCGAGCAACAGGTCTTCAACAGCTTCCATTCGGAGCACGAGATGCTTCGCTATCTGAACCGGCTAGAGCGCCGCGACCTCTCGTTGACCCACTCAATGATTCCACTGGGCTCATGCACCATGAAGCTCAACGCAACCGCCGAGATGATTCCGGTCACCTGGCCGGAATTCGGCGCGATTCACCCCTTCGCCCCAGCGGAACAGCAAACCGGCTACAGACAGCTGATCGGTGATCTGGAGCGCTGGCTGGCCGATCTCACCGGAATGTCGGGTGTCTCGGTGCAACCCAACGCAGGATCGCAGGGCGAGTTGGCCGGTCTGCTGGTCATCCGCGGCTACCTCGAGAGCCGTGGTGACAGCGCCCGCAACGTCTGCCTCATCCCGACCTCGGCACACGGAACCAACCCGGCGAGCGCCGTGATGGCAGGCTTCGAGGTA
>JAOTZA010000271.1 GCA_029861655.1 Acidobacteriota bacterium
CCGCGGCGTCTCCCGGGCGTGGGCGAGTTGCCGGTTTCTCGCTCGCGAGATGGCCGACGAGCTCGCCTACCGGTGGCGCACTCGCGCCCATCCGGCGCGTCCCCACCCGGGCAAGGCGCGCTGCCGCGCCCTGCCGCTCGCGCTGTCGGAGTCCGAGACCGAGACCCTCGTGCGCGCCACCAGAATCCGCCGGTTGACCCTCAATACCGCTCTCAACGCCGCCCTGCTGGTGGCACTCGTCAGGCGCCGTTATCCCGGCACGACCCTGCCCCACCGCTATTTCCTCTTCCCGACGCTTCGTCCGCACTTGGAGCCACCCGTCCCCGCGCACTGCGACGGCAGCTATCTGACCACCCTGCGCCTCACGGTAACAGCGTCCGATTCGAGCGATGTTTGGGCTCTTGCCGCCGAGATCCAGGACCAGGTCGGACAAGCTGGAGAACGTGGCGACAAGTTCCTGGCTGCTCTCTTCAGCCCCCTGTCGATGAAGCTTGTCCTGGCGCAGTCGGCGCGCCGCATGGGGACGATTGGCCTCAGCTACACCGGCGCCCGTCCGTTCGAGGAGCGGCACGGTGATCTCCGGCTCACCGGGCTCCACGCTTTCGTCTCGAACCTCCCGATCGGCCCCGAGTACACGGCGCAGGCGCGCATTTTCCGGGGCCGGCTCTGGCTCGATATCCTGTATCTGGATGTCGACATGAGCGAGGATCAGGCGCAAACCATCGCCGATGAGTTGCGAACGGTTCTCACCGAAGCAACGGCATCGGCCCGGCAACCAGCCGCGCGGGGGAACGCCTGATGGCCGTGGATGCGCAAGACATCGTCCAGTTGACTCGCTTGCAGCTAGGTCTGAGCGGTGTCCGGCTCGAAGATCGGCTGCTGGAAGACCTCCACGTCAGCTCGCTCGATCTCGTCAACCTGACCGTCGCGATCGAGGACCGGTTTGGGATCTCCATCCGCGAAGAAGACGCCGCGACCCTTTGCACGGTCGCCGACCTCCACAACCTGGTCGGGCGGCTCTCGGGCTCGTGACGCTCTACCCGTCCGACCCGAGCGTCGAGCCGCAAATCACAGCAGGCCGGTTCGAAACCTTACTCCAACTGCTCGCCTGGCGGGCCGAGACCGACCCTGAGCGAGAGGCGTTTTCGTTCGCCGGCGTCAGCCGGTCGTTCGGCGAGATGTGGCGGGCCATCCACGGATTCGCGACGTATCTCCTCGAGCACGGTATAGAGAGCGGCGAGCGCGTGGTTTTGGCGCTTCCAAACGGGCCGGAGTTTTTTCCCATCTTTTACGGCGTACAGCAAGCCGGTGGAGTCGCGGTGCCGATCTTTCCAGGCTCTGGAGTCGGGCGTGTCTTGCAGGTGGCGACCCACTCCGGGGCGCGAACGGTCGTAGTGCAGCGGCCAACGGACGGAGATGAACTGATTCGATCCCAGGCCGACGGGACGTCGCGCTCGGTTCGGGTTCTGGTCGCGACAGAGGTCCTGGGTGAGACCTCGATTCGGCCGGAGCCGGAGTTCCCCGCGCTCGGCGCCGACGACCTCGCCTACATCCAATACACCTCCGGCAGCACCGGCAACTCAAAGGGTGTGCAGTTGTCGCACGCCAACCTGCTGACGAATATCCGGCAGCTGATCGCCGGGATGAAAATAACGCCTGCCGAGATCTTTGTCAGCTGGCTCCCGGTCTACCACGACATGGGTCTCGTGCTGTTCACCATGGTGCCGTTCTATCTTGGCGCCAAGCTGGTTCTCCTCCGCGCCTCGCTCACCAATATGCGTGCCTGGCTGGCCGAGATCGAACGCAACCGGGGGACCTTCACCGCGGCTCCCGATTTCGCCTATCGACTCTGCCTACGCTACGTGAAAGATCCCGGCGAGCACGACCTCTCGAGCCTGCGGGTCGCGCTCAACGCCGCCGAGCCGGTACGCGCCAGCACCGTAGAGCAGTTCGAGGAAGCCTTCGGACTCGAGAACGTGATGATGCCGGGTTATGGCTTGGCCGAGGCCACCGTTGGGGTCAGCATGTGGTCCCCCGGAAACAAGGTGAAGATCGACGAGCGGGGAGTGGTTTCGGTCGGCAGACCGTTCCCGGGCGTGGAGGTCGCGATCCTCGAGGACGGCGAAGCAGCAGATAGTGAGACCGGGGAAGTCCTGGTCAAGAGTCCCGCCAACACCCGCGGCTACCTAGACAACCCGGAGGCCAACAAGCAACTCTTCTGGCGGGGCTCGATCCGCACCGGGGATCTCGGCTATCTCGATGCCGACGGCGACCTCTTCATCGTCGGGCGCAAGAAGAACATCATCATCCAGGCCGGCCGCAACATCGCGCCCCGCGAGATCGAGGAAATCGTGGACACGATGCCCTTTGTGCGCTATTCAGCGGCTGTGGGAATCGACCGCGGCGGGATCGAAGGCGAACAAGCATATGTGTTCGTCGAACTGCGCGAGCACACGCCGCCACCCGCCGAGGAATGCGAAGAACGGTTGATCCGGATCGTCGAGGCAATGTACGCGCACCTGGGCCTTCGCCCCGGCCGGGTCTACCTCGTCGCTCCTCGGACCATCCCGCTGACCCACAACGGCAAGATCCGCCACACCGAACTCGGCCGGCAGTACCAGGATGGCAGCCTGCGAGAGCGCGGATCGCTTTTGTTCCCACTGTGGTGACGGACCGCCGGCGCTAGAGACCCAGCGTCACGTTGAGCACCCAACCGGTCTGCGAGTACTTGCCGTTGAAGCCATCGAGACTCACGTCGTTGACGCGTTCGTCGAAATCGAGGTAGTTGAGCGCCACATCGAGTCTCCTTCGATTGTCGTAGCGACGGCCCCAACCGACGGCATAGGTGTTGCGGTCCGCATCCGGAAGCAACGGGCTTACCACGGCGGTCGGCTGCGGGCTTTCGTCGATCGCTATACCGACTCGCCATTCGTCTCCGGAAGGTCGAGTGAAACGGGCCCCGATCCGGTAAGTGTAGATGTCTTCCCAGTTCTCCGGCCGCACGATATTGAATACCGGGGCGTCGACGAAACTGATCGCCAAAGTGTCGAAGCTGCTCCACCCGGTCCAGTTGACGTCGACCTCGGCCAGCACCGTAGGGCTGAGAGCAAGCGCCACCCCCAGCGTGGCGCTGTCCGGAAACTCGATCTCGGTCTTGATGCCGAGGTCCTGGTCGAACGGAATCATCGTCGCGACCAAGCCGTCGAACATAGGATTACCGGTCGAGATCTGGGAGAACCGAGCGTCGCCGGCGTAGTCGACCGTGACAGTGCTGCGGTAGGTCAAGCCCCATGAGAAACTTTCGTTGGTCTTCTGCAGCAAGCCGACCTGCCAACCGAACCCCTCGTCGAGATCGCTCTGAAGGCGGGCTTCTCCGACCTCGACAAGCATAAAGGTCTGCGGATCGGGAATCGGCAGCCGGCGGTTGAATTCCAATTCCGACAGCCTAATGATGGCGCCGAAACCGATACCGGTTCGCTCGGTCAGCCGGAAGCCGATATTGGGAACCACGTCAATCGTCAGCATCGACGCTTCGGTGTTGATAAAGCGACCCGGGAAGGTGTCCGGATCCCGCCAATCGGTCTTGAGACCAAACGGCGAGTTGACGGCGAGGCCGAAGTTCCAGTTGCGGCTCGTCGGCTGCACCCAATAAAAGTGTGGGATCGGCTCAGCCAGGCTGTTGAGCCGGCCGGTCGCCGCCGAGCCCGGAACCGGCGGCAGGCCGACGAACTCTTCATCGAAGCTGTTGACCAGGGTGAGACCCACCGCGATCTCTCGCTCCTCCAAGAAGGCCAGGCCGCCGACGTTGTAGAAGAGTGCCGAGGGATCGTCCGCCTGCGCAACAAAGGCGCCCGCCATGCCCATTGCTCTGGCGCCCTGCTCGAAGAGCGAGAAGCCTCCCCCCAACACCGGTAACGGCGCCAGATGGAGAGCGATGGTGAGAAGAGCCGGCGCGAAAGCCACAAAACGTGTCGGGTATTTCATCCGCACATCCTCCGCGATAGAAGCCTACAACAAGGCAGTAACACTCGGCGCGCCGAGCACGGTGCTTCCGGCTTTATGTATTGGTCGACACATTTTCCCCGCCACCCTCCTCGACCTCCGCGACGAGCGCGAAGACTCGCTCGGGTCGATCGAACCCGGCCACTTTTCTTTCGCCGAGTTCGCGAAACCGAAAGCCGGATCCGGCCCGCCGGTGGGTCTCCTCCGAGGCCACGATAGGCCCGGTCTCACGGTTTGCCAACTTCTCGATCCTGAAGGCCAGCACCACCGGCTTGCCGATCATCGACAGACCGGTCGGGCTGTCTCCACCCATCGCCTGAACCAGCACTTCACCGGTTGCCAGCGCCCAGTCCATCCCCAACTCGTAACCGGGAACGTGCCACACCTCAGGCCGGGCGGCCAGCTCACCAACCCGCTCCTCCAGCCGCAATGCCGCTCGGCAAGCGTCGGCGGCGTGATGCGGGTTGGGGCCGGCTTCCCAATAGGAAAAGATCGCGTCGCCCTGATACTCCTTGA
>JAOTZA010000034.1 GCA_029861655.1 Acidobacteriota bacterium
GGTCGGCGGTGGATCGCGATCCTCGGTTCCCACCGGCCGCGGAGTTGTTGATCGCGCGAGCGCCGGCGTGGCGGGCGCGACCGCGTTTTTGGATCCGCCGGCTCCGCGACCGGTCGGGAAGAGTCTCGGTAGGGCCGGGACAACGGAGCGGATCGATTTGCCACCGTTTCCTCAAATCTCCGAGTCGACACCGATCGAGGAGATCCTCCTCGTGTTGCGCAATCGGTTGAGGCTTCTTTATCGTGTGGCTACTTCCGGTGGAGAACAAGACGAGTGAGCGAAACCGACCCGGTCGATCTCGACAAGACGACGTTACGGCGCCTCGAGCAGTTTCGCGATCGTTGGACGTCGGACGATACGGATTCGGGTCTGCTCGAGATCTCGGATCGCCTGACCGCCGACGAGATGCGGAAGTTCGAGATCTTCTCGGAATACGACGATAATTTTCTCGAGAAGATCAGCCCCGACGTCTCGCTTGCGACCTGGAGCGAGGGAGCGGTTCTCTTTGAAGAGGGAACCTACATAGATCTGGCCTTTCTTGTTGTCGAGGGAGAGGTCGAGCTCTATCTCACGGGTGTCGAAGGAGCCGTGGCGTCTCGGCGGCCGATTTTTGATCTGTCGCGCACCGTGATCGGTGACCCGGCCGACACGCCAACCGCGACAGAGCCCGGTACCGCCCTCATGCGGCGAGCGACCCGAGTGGCGCCGACCCGAATCACCCTCCTGGCGACGATGGACTTCGACCTGCCCCGTGGCGCGGCGGTACGGCTCGGGGCGGGCGAGATTCTCGGTGAGATCGGTTCGATGAGCGGCTGGCCGCAGTCGGTGACGGCGCGCACGGTTACCGAGTGCCGGCTCCTGCAACTGCGGGCGCCGGCGCTGCGGCTGATGAAACGTAAGTCGAAAGCGCTCAAGCAACGTCTCGACACCCTCTATCGCGAGCGCTCACTCGCAACGCAGCTCAAGAGCACCCCTGTCTTTGCCGCTTGCAACGACATCTTTGTCGAAGCGCTCAAAGAGAAGGTTGAATTGGTGTCCTGCGATCCGGGCGAAGAGGTGGTGCGCGCGGGAGAAGAGGCCGATGCCTTCTATGTCGTGCGCTCGGGCTTCCTCAAACTCACGCAGAGCGTCGGGGAGGGTGAGATCGTCGTTTCCTATCTGTCCAAGGGTATGAGCCTGGGCGAAGTCGAGTTGCTGATCGACGAAGTGGGGAATTGGCAGGTTGGGGCGACCTCGGTCGAGTTCGCCGAGCTCGTCAAGGTGCCAAAAGACGTTTTCGAGCAGTTGATCGGCAACTATCCGAAGATCGAAGAACAGCTCTGGCGCTCGGCCGCAGACAGGGTGCGAGAGGCGGGTTTTAGCCGCCGCAACATTGCACACGCCGAGTTCACGGAAGTGGCGCTCGAGACCGGGCTTGTGCAGGGCAACAGCATCCTGGCGATCGATCTGACGGCCTGCACGCGTTGTGATGATTGCGTTCGCGCCTGCGCCGCGACCCACAGCGGTCGTTCACGTTTTGTTCGCGAGGGCAGCAAGATCGAGAATCTTCTGATCGCCAAGTCCTGTTACCACTGCCGCGACCCGGTCTGCCTTGTGGGCTGTCCAACCGGAGCCATCCACCGTGCCGGCGTGGGTGACGTGGTGGCGGTCGATGAAGAAATCTGCATCGGTTGTTCGAACTGCGGCCGCAACTGCCCCTACGATGCCATCGTCATGCACGAGGCGGGCGAGGTATGGCCCCAGGACATGGTTCCTCAGGGACTGCGTGGCAAAGATCGCTTGGTGGCGAGCAAATGCGACCTCTGTTGCGACACCGGCCACGGCCCGGCCTGTGTGAGCAACTGCCCCCAGGGCTGTGCCTACCGAGTCGGCTCTCTCGAAGAGTTCCAGGGCTTGCTGGAGGCAAGGGCGTAGAGAGATGAGGAGCTGGTTCTACGCATTTGTCTCGGCCGCCGCCGTCGCGCTTGCGGCCCTGACCGCCAATCTAGTGTGGTCCGAGCTCCGGCCGGAGAATGTCTGGGGTCTTGTCTATGGCAGCGTTGCGGCGGCGCTCCTGGTCGCGGCTTCGGCGCTTGGTGTGCGCCGACGGACGATGAAGGCGTCGTCTCGTCTCGGAGCCGGTCGTACCCGGGCGTGGCTCGACTTTCATATCTACGGCAGCCTCCTGTTTCTGCTGCTTCTCCTGATGCACAGTGGATTCTCGGTACCCACCGGGCGGATCACCTGGTGGCTCTGGGCGCTCAGCTTGTGGACCGTGGCGACCGGGCTCGTGGGGCGGTTGCTTCAGAAGTGGCTACCCCGTGTTCTCGCTTCAGGATTGGCAACGGAGGTGCTCTACGAACGCATCCCGGAACTGGTCGAGGAAATCGGCTCCCGCGCCAAGACCGTCGCCGAGTCATCCGACGAGGCGGTCCGGGCGCTCTATGACCGCATGCTGGCACCGGCCCTGGGCCGCCCAAGGAGACGTTGGATCTATTTTGTGGATGTTACCGGCGGCATCCAATCGCGGCTCAAGGAGTTTGGTTATCTTCGCGCCCTGCTCCCGGACGAGGAGAAGACGAGGCTCGACGAGCTCGAACGCCTCTTTCGGGCCAAGCTCGAGATCGATGCGCACTACACGCTCCAACAGCCGCTTCGCTGGTGGCTCTATTCGCACCTGCCCGCCTCCTTCGTGGTTCTGGCCTTGCTTGTGCTTCACCTCTACACGGTGCTCTTCTATTGAGCAAGAAACCCAAGGGCGCCAAGGGAACCTTCAGCGACATAGAGCTGCCGGTTGCTCGCTCCTACCCGCGGCAGCTGTCGCGCCGATGGATGCTCCGGACCGGAGCCCTGGCGGTGGCGCTCGTGGCGGTGGCGGTGGCCTACGGACAGTTCTTCCGTGGAGGCCGCTGGGCTTCAAAAGGTGCGTTGTCGTCGGCACATGCCGCGTTTGGCGCCGATTGCTCGAACTGTCACGCAACGGACGCTCGGTCGGTGACCGACGGGAAGTGTTCGTCGTGTCACGAGAAGTTCGGTGACGAACTGGGCGTCTATACCTTTGCGGCGCACTATCTCTATCGTTCGGACGACTTTCGTCGCCTGGTGCCATCGGCAGAAGAGACGCCGTGTTACGCCTGCCACGTAGAACACGAGGGGCGGCACACCGAAATCACGAGGGTGGGTGACGCGCGTTGTGAAGCGTGCCACTTCGCCTCGTTTGCCGACGAACACCCGGAGTTCGATTTCGTCGCCGAGGCAATCGAGGATCCCGCGGCAATCGACTTTGCGCACATCCGTCATGTCCGCGAGGTCATCAAACACCAGCGACTCGAAGATATCGAGGCGGCCTGTCTCTACTGTCACAACGCCCAGCCCGACGGCAGGGCGTTCGAGTCGATCTCCTTTGATCGACACTGTGACTCTTGTCATCTGACGACCACCACCTCGACACCGGGTCTTCCAATTGCGGGTGCCGTCGATGACGGCACGCTGGGAGTCGAAACCCTCGAACAGATCGCCGAACGGGGTGGGCCGACAAGTCGTTGGGTCTATTTTTCGAACCCCAACGAGTTCCGGATCCGCGGCAATGCGGTCGTCAAGTCGCCGTTGCATCACAACGACCCCTGGATCCTCGACAATCTCCGCCGGCTGCGATCGATGCTCTATCCCGATGCCGGTCTAGCCGATTTGTTGCCGGTCTCCCCCGACGCTGAGCCGCACGAAGTCAGGTCTCTCTACGAGGAGGCGATTGCGACCCTCGAAGAGCAGGTCATCGGGCTACGGGGTCGGCCCGAGCCTGAGATCCAGGCGGAGCTCTCCGGGATCACCACTCTGCTCGAGCGGTTGAAGCGGCAGGTCGCGGATCCGTTTGCGCCACTCGATGAGACCCGCTTTGCTCTGGCTCTGGACCAGAAGACCAAGGAGCTCGAGCCGGAGCGAGAGCGGGAGATCGAAGCGCTCATCGCCGAGTTGACTCAACCCTGTGTTCAGTGTCACGAGTTGAAGGCCGGTACGATCGCCCGGGTACAAAAAGACCAGCGCGTCCTAAGACGGGCCGAATTCGACCACCGGGCCCACATCATCCAGGTGCGGTGTCTGGAGTGCCATCGTGAGATCCCGATCGCCGAGAGTCTCGAACAGGAGGCGGCGTCTTCCGATGTAACCGCCGTCGGCGATGTCACCCATGCCGAAAACGCTGCCGATCGTTCGGCGATCCAGAACTTGCCGGGAATCGAGACCTGTCGTACGTGCCATGCTTCGCAGCAGGCCTCCGACCGTTGTGTGACCTGCCATTATTTCCATGCCAACAAGAGTCGCCGATCCGACCTGCTGCTCTATCTGGATGAGACTTTGGATGAGACTCTGGATAACAATCCGAAAGGGAATCCGGACGAGGAGCCAACGTCGTGAAGGCCAAACTGGTTTCGAAATGGGGGGAGATCGAAGGAGCGGAGTACGAAATTGCCGACGAGGCGACGATCGGCCGCGGAGAAGACAGCACGATTCGCATCGAGGCAAAGGCGGTGTCGTCGCGGCACGCGCGCATTTTCTTCGACAACGAGCGTAAGCGGTACTACGTCGAAGATCTTGGAAGTCTGAACGGCACCGAGCTCGACGGCATGACCATCAGCCGGGCCGAGCCCCTTAGCCGCCTGCACGTTCTGCGCTTTGCAGGCGTCGCCGAGTTTCTGTTCGTCGAGGTGGACCGGACCGCCGCCGCCCCGGCGGCCAAGTCCGATGCCGCCGCCCCGGCAGCTAAACACGATGCTGCCGCCCGGGCAGCTAAACCAGATATTGCCGCCCCGGCAGCTGAGTCCGAACCGACCACCCATCAGACGCGAGTCGACAACGAAGCGCCCGAATTGCCGGCGGCTTTGCGCGAGGAGCCCGAGGGCACCCGCGTCGAGGAGGCGCCCGTGCCACTCCCAGGAGGACTGGCCGAGCTCGGAGCCCCCGGCGGGGTGGCTGGCAAATCCGAAGACATCGAGCTGCCACAGAATTACTTGCTGGCGGTGGCGACCACCGGAGAGACACGCCGTTTCGAGCTCGCCGAAGGGGAGAACGTTGTCGGACGCTCGTTGGGCGCCAAGATCCGCCTTGCCGACCGCGACCTCTCGCGCCGGCACGCAGTGGTGACACTCGAGGCCGGTCGGGTCACGGTCCGCGACCTGGGAAGCCGCAACAAGACCTTTGTGGCCGGGGAGGCGATCGAGGCCGAGGTCGAGCTCCAGCCCGAAGACGTGGTCCTCTTCGGTCCGGTGGAAGCTCGGCTTCTGGCGCAGAGCGCCGGCGACACGTTGCCGCCGCCACTCGAGGGTGGCAAAAAGAAAGGCAAAGAATGAGCGCAGTCATGGGCAGCGGCATCGTCGATCTTCTGGTAGTCGGCGGCGGGCCCGCCGGGACAGCCGCCGCGTTTCGCGCCCGCGAACTGGGTCTCAGTGCGATCGTCATTGACTATGACGACCTCATGAAACGGATCCGCGACTACTCCAAGGACAAGCTCATCCTCCCGAGCTTTGGGGGTGGCGACAAGATGTGCTTTCCCAAGGGTGGTGAGCTCGTCGAGTGTCTCCAGTTCCAACCCGTCGATAAGGATCAGATGTGCGCCGACTGGAAGGAGCTCTACAAAGAGCACGAGATCGACTCCAGGGTCGGTCTCGAACTGACCGGTCTCGAACGCCAGGAGCAGGGTCATTACCGCGCCGCGACCTGGGACCACAACGGCCGCACCGAACAGTGCTTCGAAGCACGCCATGTCGTGCTGGCGATCGGCCGCGGCGTTCCACGGCGCTTCGACATTCCGGGCAACACCGACGGTATCGCCTACCGGCTCGCGGACCCGAAAGCCTATCTGGGTGAGGTTGCATGCGTTCTGGGAGGTGGTACCTCGGCCGCCGAGGCGGTGATTGCGATCTCAAACGCCAAGGCGCAAGCGAGCGACCCGAGCTCGGTCTACTGGTCGTACCGTGGCGACAAGATGCCACGGGTGTCGAAGGCGTTGGCCGGCGAGTTCTTTGCAGCTTATGTCGGCAACGGGAATATCCGCTACTTTCGCAAGAGCGATCCCGCGGCGATCTTTGTCGGTAACGATCGACGGGAATATCTGGCGGTCCGGGTCGATCGGCGGATGATGGAGGGTCGCCCCAACGAACTGACCCTCCTCGAGTTTCCCAAAGAAAAGTGCATCGCCTGTATCGGTGAAGACATCCCCGAAGCTCTTCTCAACTCGGTCGGCATCCACCTCGTGACCGGTGGTCCCAAGGCGCGAAAACGCATGGTCGTCAATCGGTTTCTCGAAACCTGCCAGGAGAACGTCTACCTGATCGGCGATCTGCTGTCGCAGGCTTACTTCGAGACGGACGACTTCGACGACGACCCGGCCGGGTTTCGTGAGATCAAGCATCGGGGCAACGTCAAGTCGGCGCTGAGAGACGGTGTCAGAGTGGCGCAAGTCATCGAGCAGCGTTTGGCAGGTAAGAAAGATTCCGAGATCGACATCGAGGTCGGGGACGCTGCGGCCGACGCTTTGTCCGGGACCGCCATCGCCGAAGTGTCGCGACCAGTGGACCCGGGCGGTCCTCCCCGGGAGAGCCTCGCCGAGGGCCGCGCCGAGGCGGACACCGATGCACTGCTGATTCGTGTGTTGCCGACCGGGATCGAGGAGGAGGAATACGCGGTGCGCGCCGATGGAGTGACCACCATCGGCAGAGGCGACTGTGACATCTCGTTTCCCAGTGACTCGATGCTCGCGCCACACCATGGCTCGGTCTCACACGGCGAAGAGGGCTACGTCATACGTGACGATGGCGGCTCGACCGGCGTTTTTCTGCGGGTCGCGCCGGCGAGGAAGGTCGAGCTGGCAAATGGCGACCTTCTGCGCGCGGGGAGGCAGTTCCTCGTGATCACGGCAGAAGGCGGCGCCAGCGCGCTCGTCCACTACGGCGTCGATGGCAAGGAGATCGGACGGTATCCGCTCGAGGCGGGCAAGACGACGGTTCTCGGCCGCGAGAATCCTGATGTCGTGCTCGACGCCGAGGACAAGACCTTGTCGCGGCGGCACCTCGCGGTGGCTGTCGAGGACGGCGTTGTTCGTGTAAAGGATCTCAAGAGTGTCAACGGCACCTTTCTCCGGGTACGCCCGGCGAGGCAGCTCGAGCACGGAGACCAGATCCGCCTCGGACAGCAGCTCTTCACATTCAGCCTACGGGGTGAAACGCCGCTTGACGAGGGAGTGGCGGCGGTGGTGCCGACAGTGACCCCAGCCACCCCAGCCAGCCCGACCACTACAGGGACCGGAGAGGCCAGAGTCGTCTTCCTAGGGTCGGGTTCGGATACACCGATTGCAGTCGCATGGCGTCAGACTCTGGGCGAAGCGGCGGAGGCGGCGGGAGTCGAGATCACCTCGGAGTGTCATTCGGGAATCTGCGGCAGCGATCCGCTTCGCATCGTCTCGGGAGCCGAGCACCTCGAGGCTGCTGTCGGCGATCAGGAGCGGGAGACCCTGGAAGAACTGTGCGAGCTCGAACCGGGACCGTGCCGGTTGGCTTGCATGACGCGGGTCAAAGGCCCCGTCGTTGTCGAGATCCTGAGGCAGGAGTAGAGGGGATCTCTGTTCGAGATACATTCGGGTTCGGTCGAGACCATCGGCGATGGCTCGACCGCTACATTTCGCCCGAGCTACCCGGCCGGAATATCGACCCGGATAAAGGTGTACATCCGCCCGGCGACTCCCTGGCGCACCGCCGGTCGGAACTTCGCGTCTTTGGCGGCTCTCATTGCCGCCTCCTTGAGTTTGCGCTTGAACGACGGGCGTTTGACGGTGGTTGAGAGCACCTTGCCGTGTTCGTCCACGAGGGCGGTGACCATGATTGTGGTGGCGGTCTTGGGCGGCTCCGAAAGCACGAGATTGGGCAGGCTGACCAGGACAGGCGGCATGACTCCAAGGGCTCCAGGCTGGAATACCTCCTGGGTAGTCTCGCGCGGTGTTGGAGGGCCACCTTGCGATCCCGGCGGCGGACGATGATCCGGAGGCGGCTGATTTCCGGGGGGACCCGGAGGCGGCCCACCCTCGGCGGCGGCGCCGGGGCCGGCGCCGGGGTTAGGGTGGGGGCGGTTGATGCCGGAGGGCGGTGGTCCACCGGGTGGGGGTGCGCTCGTTTCGATCGCGGGGGTTTCCACGGGTGTTTCTCCAGCGCCGGTTTCTGGCGGTTCAGGGACTACGCGGAAGGTCAGGTCCGGCTCGCTCATCTCGGGGTCAAAGCGATCGCCGAGATCGACGGGTACGGTTTCGGTGGTTTCGTTTGCTACCTCCGGCCCGTTGGACTGCTTTGCAACAAACCACGCGATGGCGGCAACGGCGAGCAGCGCGGCGGCGCCGATGCCCACGGTCTTTGACGGAAAGGACCGCGTGTGTGGGGAGGCTGCCGGCACCTTGGCCAGGCCCGGTACGACCATCGTGGGATCTTCGGCGATGAGGTTGCTGAACTTGACGAGCGGTTCCGCCCGCCCGTGGTTGGCAAGGGCCTTCTCCAAGAGCCGCTGCGCCTTGCCGTGGTTTCCCGCGGCAACGAGTTTCTCGATCCGAGCAACGTCTTTGGCGAGTCGGGCAGAGTCGGTTGCGGTGGTCCTTTGATCCGGGAGATCGGTAGCGTCTGACGGCTCGGGTGTCGTGACCAGCCCGAAGTCGCGATCCAGCCGGTTCTGGGTAGAGCCCGGGCCCTTGAACTCGGTGAGCTTTGGTAGCGCCTCGAGCGTGGTCTGGATCGTCATGTCCAGCTCGGCGTCCAGGCTCTTTTTCGGATCGCGGAACGTCGCCAATGATTCCGCGAATTTCGCGGCGCTTGCAAAACGGTCGTCGGGCTCCTTTTCGACCGCCTTGAGCACGGTTTGGCGCAGTTCCTGCGTCACCCGGCCCTCGGTGTCAGTCGTATCGAACGACCGGGGCGCCTGAAAGAGATGACAGCCGGCGAGCTCGGTAAAGCTCTCGCCCTCGAACGGGTATTCGCCGGTCAGGAGCTGGTACAGCATCACGCCAAACGAGTAGATGTCGCTGCGGTGATCGAGCTCGTCCGAGCCTGCCTTGGCGGAGAACTGCTCGGGCGAGCTATAGCGGACCTTGCCGAGAAAGACACCCGTCTCTGTGAGCTGGGCGACCGCTTCGAGGTTCTTGGCAATGCCCAGGTCGATCAGCTTGATGACCGGGCCACCCGAGTGATCGGCGGCCAGCATCATGTTGTCCGGCGAGATGTCCGGTGGACGAACTTCTGGCTGTGGAGATAGTCCAGCGCGAGAAGCGCCTGGCGCGAGAGCTCGATCGTCAAGTCGACGCTCGGTGGGCCGGTGGCCTTTAAAACCGCGTCCAGCCCGACCCCGTCGATGTACTCCATGACGAGATAGGCGGTGCCTTCGTCGGTAACCGAGAAATCATAAATCTGGGCGATGTTGGGGTGCTTGAGGCGAATCGCCATCTTCGCCTCGCGCAAGAACCGCCGCTGCAGGTCTTCCTTGGATGCGGCCTGGGGACGAAGCACCTTGATGACACGGATCTCCTCGAGCAGGCGGTGCTTGACCTTGTAGACCGAACCGATCCCACCCTCGCCAATCTTCTCGAGGATCTCGTACTTTCCCCCGAGCATGTCTTGAAGCGGCATCGTCATGTTCTGGATCGTCCTTGTCCCGGCTTCGGTCCGGGCCGAGGATTATACCTTAAGACAATTCGTTAGTTATCGATTTGGCTATTCGAGCCCGCTGAGCTCCCGGTCCACATAGGCCTGCCAGTTCTCGACTTCGTGGTTGCGGCTCGCGATCTCGTTTTGTAGCTGCGCCTTCGACATTCCCAGAGAGATCGTGCGTTGCCTTCCGAGCTCGATCTCGGTTTCGATCTGACGACGTTGGAAGCGAAGATCGTCCGGGTCGACGTCATCAACCACCGCCCGCTCGTCCACGGTCTCGAGCTCGGCTTCCATCCGGGTCAGATTCTCGCGAGCCTGGGCGTAGTCTCTTTGCACCGTGCGCAATCGGGCGTCGAGCCGCTCCAACTTACGGTTGCTGGCGTCCACGCGTTTCATCAGAAGGTCGAGCCGCGAGCCCTGCGCCTGGCGCTCCAACATGTCGGCGATACGGCTGAGAGCTTCGGCGATCTCGCCCAGTGGTTCGCCGGTCTCGCCAGCTGACGATTGAGCGAGTATGGGTGGGGGTGAGGCGATCAAGAACAGCAGGGTCATCGCAGTGGCAAGGAGGGTGACCAGCTTCATAGAGGACTCCTTTCGACAATCGATCTCTCCACCTGAGCATAGAGGAGGACTGGTGCGCGCAAGAAGCCGGCGCCTGAAATCGTCTCTTTGGATGAGGCAATACTCGTGGAACGTGAACTCCTGGATCGCGTGCACCGCACCGCAATTCGTATCCGCCACTTAATCGAATAGCTGGTTAGGCTAACCTTCAGGACGTACTGGCAATGACGCTACAAAGAAGGAGAGGCCATGCTGCCTGAGAAGCAGGATCATGCATTCAACCAGTTCTACAAGTCGGCTCGTTTCAATAGCATCCTAGATGCAAAGACGACTCTGCTGCTGCATCTCGCCACGGCGATGTCGGTGGCGTGCTATCCGTGAATGGAGCACTATCTTGGCGTTGCCAAGAAGAAGGGGATTACGGACGAGGAGATAGGTGCCGCCCAAGCAGTTGTAATGGCGGTTCACGCTGGGCGAGTTCAAGCGCAGTTTGCCGAGGCAAGAGAGCGAAGCAAGACTTGAGGGTAAGAGGCCCGCAGAAAAGGGGAGGCCGAACCACTCGCTGCACCGGACACCGCCCGTTTGCGTTCTTCTACCGTAAACAAGTTCAGGTTCACCAGCTCACTCCGAGCGGCCACTTTCGCCAGCGGTGCCGGTGAGCTCAGGTTCCGGTAGGCGGCGCTGGGAGGCTTCGATGAAACGAAACCCAAGCGTCCTATTGGGGCTCTCGGCTGCCGGCTTACTTCTTCCGCACATCGCAATGCTGGTGCTTGCGCGTGGGCTTTTGAGGCTCCCAACCTGGTTCGGTGTGTCGGGTCTCCAATTGATCGTTGCGTTGTTGCTCTTGGGCATCGTTCCGCTGTTCTTCGCGGTGCTGCTAGCACTCCGGCGGCGCCATGGCCGTTGGCGAGCAGCTGTGGTGGCTCTCTTGGTTAGTGCAGTAGCACTGGTCGCCAGCTATCGCCTCGGGGAGTCGTGGTACGTCGAGTTCTTCGACCAGGGCGGCAGCGATCGCCGTCACTGCAAGCAGCCGCTTTCGCCAGCGGTGCCGGTGAGCTCAGAATCCGTCAGGCGCACCTGAGACTCTGGAAAATGCTGATGAATTCAACGAAGGCTTGCTGGGCCAGAGACCGCTTCGTCTGTTCCGAGTCGGGTGTAGAATTCGGTTTAGTGATTAGTCTCAGCAAGTTGAGTCTCACACACAGCGCTGGCAGTGCCGGTGAGCTCAAAATCCACTAGCTGGCCTGTTGTGCCCAGCCGGGTATTCAAAGCACGCGCAGTGTCTTGGTTCCGCGTGTCTTCCGTCATCTTTGCCTTTTGGGCCGTGGTCTTCTTCTTTTTTCCCCGTTTCACCAATGAACGTGCCGGGGTCGGCTATGTCACCAGCGAGCACGCCCAAGACTGGACACAGATCGTGGGCTTATTCTCGCTGGCCTTCGCAGTCATACTGAACGAGGCGCACAGCTCCTCTAATGTCGACGTGCGCCGCATCGTCGCGCGCGGTGTGCTTGCGTTCACCTTGCCCTGTGCGTTCTTGATGACCTGCTGGCAGATCATCCCCGATCGCCGATGGTTTCGCCTCGATCTAGCCAACGTCGCACTGCTGTGCATGATCTCCTACGGTATGTTCTTGCATGGAGAGTTCTCGAGACAGGGAGACTTGCGTCAGAATCCCCGTCCTCGTTCTCCTGGACCATCTCAGGGTGCATGAGTCGCTGGTCCACGACCGTTAGGTTGCTCTTGGCGTTCCTCCTGACGCCGCTTTTGGCTGCGCTCGTTTTCGGACTGGGTCAGCTATGGGAAGCAAGGGACGGGGCAGCCTTCCTCGGCGGCTCCTGATGGCAGCCCCGTTCTCCTATGCTGTTGGACTGATCCTTGGTGTGCCAGGGTACCTCTTGCTCAAGGCGCTAGGTCAACTCAAGTTCTGGGTCGTTTCTTTGGCAGGGGCAGTAACGGCCGCACACCCTCCCTTCACAAACAGGACCCGCTCGCAGGACATGGTTGTTAGGCTTTTGTTACCGCAGATCGGAGACAAGACAATGGGAGGAGACACGGAAAACGGTGGCGGACGGCACGAGAGCCGGTGGAGGCTGGCTGTTTGGGGCATCGCAGCGCTCGTCCTACTGCTGCCCTTGTTGGCGATGCAGTTTACGGAAGAGGTGGCTTGGAATCTGGCCGATTTCTTTATCTTCGGCGCCATGCTGGCAGGCGCCGGTGGCTCCTACGAGTTAGCATCGAGGCTGACGCGCAATACAGCATACCGAACAGCCGTCGGCGTTGCGCTCGCGGCGGCATTCATCCTCATCTGGATGAACCTCGCCGTTGGCATCCTCGGCAACGAAGATAACTCCGCCAATTTGATGTATGGCGGAGTGCTATTCGTCGGGATCATCGGTGCCCTTTTCGCACGCTTTCAGCCACGCGGAATGGCACTCGCGTTGGTTGCGACGGCGCTCGCGCAGACGTTGGTCGCCGTGGTCGCCCTGATCACCGGATTGGGCAACACCTTGATACTGACGGGACTCTTCGTGGCGCTCTGGCTCACGTCGGCCTGGCTGTTTAGGAAAGCGGACCGGCCGTAAGCGAGCGCAGACGCATACGACGGTCCGTGCAATTGGCTGAAGCAAGGAATTCCAGCGCTCATCCGTTATGCTGACCGCGACGAAAGGAGTGAGGAATGAAGATCAATCGAGCGGTAATGGTATGTATCGGCCTCGGGGCCACGTCACTCATTGCAGTCTTGGTCGGCCATCTCGCACTCACCGATATCTACCATGGGGAGGGCGACCTGAGTCTCGAGTGGGCCATCCTTCGTGTCTGCGCGGGTGTCATCGTGGTGTTCCAGTTGTACGCCCTGATGACTCTGCGGCGGGTAGTTCACAAAGGGCACGGCGGAGACATGAATAAGCCTTCGGCAATCACCATTTGTTCTACGCTGGCGTTTTGCGTGGTGGTCTTTCAGGCATGCGGTGACAGGGCAGGCGGCGTTCGAGATGCCCAGCTTACCGAGGTCGTGGAGACCTCGACCAGTGCCGAATCAGCAACCCAGGAAGAGCTGGACAATCATGTGAACTACCTGGAGTTTTCGGCGACGGATCTCGGCAAGACCAAGCAGTTTTACTCCGAGGTGTTCGGTTGGGAGTTCACCGACTATGGTCCGGACTACACGAGCTTCAGGGACGGCCGGCTGGCCGGCGGTTTTGCCCGAGTGGAGGAAGTGTCGACGGGTGGCCCCCTGTTTGTGCTCTATTCGGCGGATTTGGCGGAGATCGAAACGCGGATCCGCGAGAACGACGGCCGGATTGTCCGGGAGATCTTCGCTTTCCCGGGTGGCCGGCGGTTTCACTTCACCGACCCGAGTGGAAACGAGTTGGCGGTGTGGTCGGATCAGTGAAATCCTTGCGGTCGTGTCCGTCCCTCGAGCCCTGAGATTCTTGGCCCGGGAAAGTCAGGCGGGTCCCATTCAGCTCGCCTTGCTTCTTCTGGTGTCGGGCGCCCTGGCAGCATGCACAACGCGCGAGCCGGGGATCATGACCTGGTCCGAGTATGGGCGGAATGCATCCTCTTTTCGTTGGCCGTATCTCTTTCGGTCCGAGCTTGGCGATGGTGAGCTTCTCTACTTTGGCTCCCGGCATTCCTACGCTCCGGAGGATCCGCAGCTTTCACGGATCGAAGAGCTTTGGGGCCGTTTCGAGCCAACCCTTGCCTTTAACGAAGGCGGTCATCCACCGGTGGAGCCTTCTCGGGCCGAGGCCATCCGCCGGCACGGCGAAGCCGGTCTGGTGCGCTTTCTTGCTGCGCGGGACAACGTGCCCGTCACGACCCTCGATCCCAGTCAGGCGCAGGAAGTGGCTTGGCTCGAGAGAAGCTACTCACCGGAGCAGATCAAGATGTTCTTTGTTCTGCGGGCGGTTTCGCAGTTTGCCGTTCGGGAAGGAACGGAAGGCCTGGAGTCGGAAATCGAACGGATACTGCGGATCTACCACAACACTCCCGGCCTCCGGCAACCACCGGGATCGTGGGACGAGGTGGGGTCCCTCTACGAAAAGCACTTTCCCGGGCGAGGGCCCGTTAGTGAAGTTCCGTCCTCATGGTTCGACCCCGCGCGAGACGACACCGTACTGAATGAGATCGCCCGCGCCTCGGGCGACTACCGGGATCGTTGGATGGTACAGCTTCTGGCTGGGCACGTCGGGGAAGGGCACAGGGTCTTTGCCGTCGTGGGCGGCAGTCATGTCGTCAGGCAAGCGGACAGGCTTCGTTGGGCACTGAGCCGGTAGGTGATGAGACGGCTCCTGACATTGACCGCTTTGCTGTCCTTGGCTGCCCCGCCGACGCAGGCGGCCGACTGCGTCATCCTTCTGCACGGTCTTGCCCGTACCTCGTCTTCAATGGCCAAGGCCGCGGAGGCTTTTGAGAAGCGCGGGTTTTCCGTCGCCAACATCGACTATCCGTCCCGTGAGCGTCCGGTCGAGGAGCTGGCGCCCGTGGCGGTCGAGGCGGGCCTGGCAGAATGTCCGCCCGAAAGCGTCGTTCATTTCATGACGCACTCCCTTGGTGGCATTCTCGTCAGGTACTACCTCGAACATGAAGGTCTCTCCCGGCTGGGGCGCGTGGTGATGCTGGCGCCGCCGAACCAGGGAAGCGAGGTGGTCGACAGTTTTAGGGATGTCCCGGGTTTTAGAGCGCTGAACGGGCCGGCCGGGCTACAGCTCGGCACCGATGAGAGCAGCGTTCCTTTGAAGCTCGGACCGGTGGAATATGAATTGGGTGTAATCGCCGGAGACAAGACCTTCAACCCCATACTCTCTCAATCTCTCCCCAACCCGGACGACGGGAAGGTGTCGGTGGAGAGTACAAAGGTCGAGGGGATGAGCGACTTCATCGTCGTGCCACATTCCCATCCGTTTATCATGGGGTCTTCCTCCGTCATAGAGCAGGCTGTGGCTTTCATCGAGACGGGAGGTTTCGAGCATGATGTCCCGTGAGAAAGCGGAGGCGTTTGGAGGTGTTTCGATGATGAGAATGCTCTGCAGGAACAGGGTTATGGACTACGAAAAATGGTGGGCGATTTTTTCATCACACACGACGGCACATCGTGACGCAGGTCTCGAGCTCGAGCATGTGTGGCGAGACATCGACGATCCGGCCAATGTATTTTTTGTTTTTGCCGTCCACGACATCGATCGGGCGCGGGCCTTTATCGATGCACCCGCGGCGGAGGAGGCTGGTGAGGAATCGGGAGTCTTAGAGGGGGAGTATCATTTTGTCGAGGGAGCGGCCACCTGATCTCTTTGGCCGGGCTGACGATTTTGCAGAGACGAGACCCCCGATGAGAGGTACCGGCAAAGGCGTCGTGGCTGCGGTGAGCCGGAGCGCGTCCCACACGATGAGCAAGCCGAATCGAGACTCGATCCGGTTGCTCGCTGGTCTCGGCGTGGAGGGCGACGCTCACATGGGGAAGACGGTCAAGCACCGTTCTCGGGTGGCGCGAACGCCGGAGGCACCGAATCTAAGGCAGGTTCATCTGGTCCACAGCGAGCTGCACGACGAGCTGCGGGCGGCGGGTTTTGAGGTCGCGGCCGGTCAGATGGGGGAGAATGTGACCACGACCGATGTGGATCTGCTGGCGCTGCCGAGGGGGGCAAGACTCCATCTCGGCGAATCGGCCGCGATCGAGATCACCGGTTTGAGAAACCCCTGTTCCCAACTGGACGGAATTCATGCCGGCCTCATGGCAGCGACGTTGGGGCGAGACGAGAAGGGTGAGGTGGTCCGAAAGGCCGGTGTGATGGGGATTGTCCTGGCCAGCGGTGAGGTGCAACCGGGAGACCCGATTCGAGTCGAATTCCCGGATGGCGCGACCCAACCTCTGGCGCCCGTCTAGAAAGAGAACTACCCGATGATCCGCAACTACGAATCAGACGAATCGTGAGTTGCTGCTCCCATTGCAAAGCGGCTGAGAAGGTCTTCGGAGAGAAAGCGGCGAAACGCGATCTGAAACGGTACCGTCGCAAAGGACCTGACAAGACCACCGCCGCCGTCATCGAAGCGATCGAGGCGTCGACGATCGACTCCGGCTCGCTTCTCGACATCGGTGCCGGTATCGGCGTTCTCCATCACGAGCTGTTGGGGGCGGCGGCCGGGAGAGCCGTTCATGTAGACGCATCCGAGGCCTACCTCGATGCCGCGCGTGAGGAGAGCGGGCGGCGGGGGTCGATGGAGAGGATCTGCTTCGTGCACGGTGATGTCGTGGATCTCGCCGACGAGCTCGGAGCGGCCGATATCGTGACGCTCGATCGAGTGATCTGCTGTTATCCAGATGTAGGGGGTCTACTCGCAGTCTCGGCGGGGAAGGCGAGGCGTCTTTGGGTGGCGAGTTACCCGCGGGACGCGTGGTACGTCCGGGTCTTTGTCCGGCTCGGGAACGCGGTCCTTTGGTTGACGCGCAACCCCTTCAGAGCGTTTGTCCACCCAATCGCGAAGATCGACAAAGCCTTGACAGGCGCGGGATTCGAACGGTGCTTCTGCCGCGA
>JAOTZA010000272.1 GCA_029861655.1 Acidobacteriota bacterium
ATTTGTATTTGCGCTTCAGGTACTGGATGATCGCGTCGTCCATCTCGTTGCCGGCGATGCGGACGGAACGACTGTAGACCGTGCCGGCCAGTGAAATCACGGCCACATCGGTGGTGCCGCCACCGATGTCGACAATCATGTTGCCGGAGGGTTCGGTGATCGGAAGCCCGGCACCGATCGCCGCCATCATCGCCTGTTCGACAAGAAACACCTCCGAGGCTCCGGCGCGCATCGCGGAGTCCTTGACCGCCCGCTTCTCCACCTGCGTGATCTCGGAAGGCACGCCGATGACAATGCGCGGGTGGACGTACATCTTGCGCCCATGAGCCTTCTTGATGAAGTACTCGAGCATCCTCTCGGTCACTTCGAAATCCGCGATCACGCCGTCCTTCATCGGCCGGATCGACTCGATGTTTCCCGGCGTACGACCGAGCATCTGCTTTGCCTCGGCGCCCACCGCCTCGATGCGGTTGGTGAGTTTGTTCACCACCACCACCGATGGCTCACGCACAACGATTCCTTTGTTGCGTTCGTAGACCAGCGTGTTGGCTGTGCCGAGATCGATCGCCAGGTCGTTGGAGAAATATCTCAGCAGCGAAGCAAGAGGCATCCAGATTCCTTTTCTACGCCCGCTTCAAGCGTCATCAGTTCCATCAATTGAGTGGGTTCTCGCCGGCGCCCATGCTCACGGACCGACCGTGCTCGCACCGCCAACAGGTGCGACCACGCGGAATCGATGCGCCGGGCTCCACGGCCCCAGTTCTCCATCCCGGCCCCGGGCGGCAACTCTCCAGACATAGTTTCCTTCCCGCTTGAGACCGAGTGTGGCGGTTGTCTTGGTTCTCTCTTCCGCTTGGATGATGTTGTCGACAAAGAGCCGATTACTGGACACTTGCAAAGAGTAACTGGCGGCTCCCTTCACCGACAACCATCGCAGCTCGAGCGAACCCGTCGACGCCATCCTTATCTCCTTGTTGTCATCCGGCGCGACGACTACAGGCGCGTCGGGCAACGATCGAGGTGCTGACAGTTTCTCACCTTGTTGTACGACTTGCTGTAACTCACCGAGCTTCTGCTTCTCGCCATCCATCGAAGCCACCTCGAGCTCGCCGCGGAACGAGGAAAACCGACCTTCGTCTGTGGTGTCGTCATAGCGAACCACGGCCTCCGAACGCTGCTCGACCCGAGCCTCGGCTTGCGGTGTAGTTACCCGGCTGCCGGTTCCGGAGGTACTCAGGTTTACCCAGCCGGACTGCAGCGACAGGGTGCGTTCGCTACGAACCCCCAACATCGTGCGGGTTCGACGCACCAGGACAACGGTTCCAGGTCGAACGGTGAAGAGCGTTCCGTCCATCATCATGACCTCGGCAGAGCCGTTTTGTGAGGTCTTGATGTAGTCCCCACCATAGACCACCATTCGGCTCCGGGCCGTTCGCCACTCGCCCCGTTCACCCCGCCTCACCTCGACGCCGCCCTGGCGGCTGATGATCTGCGCCTCTCCCGCGGCGTTTCGGTGACGCAGGGCGTCGACAATCGAAGTCAGCAGCGTTCGGCTACGTTCAGCGCTGAGTAGGGCTTTTGCCAGACTGCCTTTGTCGAAATGCTCGCGCGCCGCGGTCAGGTTCTGCTGGGCACTCTCGTACTTGTCGCGGTGGAGCTCCAGGTCCTTCTCCTTTGACAGGCGTTCCACCAGTTCGGCGGCCTCTTCTATGGCGACTTCGGACTGCCGTTTGAGAAGATGCTGCGCCAGCAATTTGTAGCCGACGACCCCGGCCCCAGCGAGGACCACGATAATGAGAAAGGTCGTCCATCCTCGTATCGCGTCTACCGAGAGCTTGTGCCAGTGTCTGGTCCGTGAATTAGCCACCGTAGAGCCCCGTATCGAGCGAGCGAATATAGCACAACGGCTTTAGTTACTGAGGGTTGCACGCTTGCCCACAGCTGAGGCCCCTGGTAGAGTCCGCGGCTGCGCCGTAAGCAGTTGCCAACCCCTTTTTCCGAGAGCGAGCCCCGTCATGCTGAAAGTTTTTCGAGACAACCTCAAGTACCTGAGCTGGGTCCTCTGGCTCGTCATCGTTGTATTCATCCTTTTTGTTTTTGTCGACTTTGGGGGCACCGTAAACAGCGGCTCGGCACCCCTCGATGCGGCAGCCTACGTGGGACGAGACAAAGTCACCTATGCCGAGTTCGAACGCGCCTTCCGAACCACCGAAGATTTCTATCGCCAAGCCTACGGCGAGCGATATACACCGGAATTCGCTCGCCAACTGGGGCTTCATGTGCAAGTCCTCGACCGCCTCGTCGGCGACAAGATTCTACTGGCCGAGGCCGGTCGCATGGGGCTCGAGACCACCGATGCTGAGTTGCGACGTGAGATCACCAGCCTGCCCACCTTCCAGGGCAGCGACGGGGTTTTTGTCGGGACCGACGACTATCGCGACATCCTGCGTCGCGCCGGCTATCAGATCGACACCTTCGAGAACGAGGTGCGGACCCAGCTCCTGACCAACAAGGTCAAGGCCATCCTGTCCGACAACCTCTACATCCCACCGGCGGATGTCGAAGAGGCTTACCGGAGGCAAGTAGAAAAGGCAAAGATCCGTTTCCTCAAACTCGATTCCAACTCTATTGCCGAAGACATCGACATCAGCGACAGTGAGACCGCGGCGTTCTTTTCCGAATCCCGCGAGGACTTCAGAATTCCGGAAAAGAGGGTCGTCGACTATGTGCTCATCGACCGGGCACAGATCGAGAGCACTCTCGAGATCGGCCAAGACGAGATTGAGGGTTACTACAACGAGCGGATCGAAGAGTTCACAACCTCGGAGCAGGTGCAGGCACGTCATATCCTGTTGCGGGTCAACGACGAGCGCGGCGAAGACGAAGCCCGCAGCCAGCTCGAAGACGCGCGCCGCCGAATCGAGGCCGGCGAAGGGTTCGCCGATCTGGCGGCGGAAGTATCGGAGGATCCCGGTTCCAAGACACAGGGCGGAGACCTCGGGTTCTTTGGTCGCGGCGCCATGGTCAAGCCCTTCGAGGACGCCGCGTTTTCAGCCGGTCCCGGAACTCTGGTCGGACCGATCCAGACTGACTTTGGCTGGCATCTGATCGAAATTCTCTCGCGCCGTGAAGCCGGAACCCAACCTCTCGCAGAGGTCGAGGTGCGAATTCGCCAGCAGCTTCGCACCGAGCGAGGCGTGGTCGCCGCCGAAAGCAAGGCTCGTGACCTGGCGGACCGGATCGAAAAAGAGAAAATGGGTCCAGACAGTTGGGCCGAGCTGGCCGCCGAGGAATCCGGCGTGACCGCCGCGACAACCGCCGCGTTTGGGCGCGACGAGTCGCTGCCGGAATTCGGACGTTCGAGCGCCTTCAGCATAGAGGCCTTTGAGGGAGCGCCCGGCTCGGTGTCCGAGGCGATCCCGGTCGCGCGAGGCTGGGTGATTCTCGCCGTGCGCTCGATCGAACCTCCGAGGCTGCCCGAGCTCGACGAGGTGAGGGCAGAAGTCGAACAGGCGCTCAAGGAGAGGAGAGTGCAAGACGAGGCCCTTCGTCGGCTGCAGACCGCGGCCGCCGATCCCAGAGCGTCCGAGCGTAGCTTCGACGAGATCGCAGAAAATCTGGGAGCCACCCCTGAGGAAAGCGGTTTTTTTGGTCGCGACGACTCGATCGGTACGCTGGGTCCCAATCGCGAGGTGGCTGCTGCCGCCCTGGCGCTGGACGTCGGCGGGCGAAGCGAGCCGGTCGCCCTTGCAGACGGCGCTCTTTTCTTCGAGGTCTTGGAACGAGAGAGTTTTGACCCGATACAGTTCGAGAGTGAGAAAGACTCGACCCTTGCCACGCTACGGAACCAGCGTCTTGGTGAGCTGCTGGATAGCCTGGTGGAAAGGCGCCGGCAGGAGCTCGACGTCTCCTACGACCCCGCTCTAGCTCAGAACTTCGGTCTCACCGACCAGGGCTAGCCTGGACCATGACCGAATGATCGGCTTTCTCCGCGGCAAGGCACTCCGCCTCTCACCCGAAGCTGTGCTGCTCGACGTCGGCGGCGTCGGATACCACGTCCATATATCGCTCGCCACCTATTCCGAGCTCGACAACTCGGGCGCCTCGGGACCGCTCGGCCTTTACATCCACACTCACGCGCGTGAGGGGGCCATCGAGCTCTTCGGGTTCTGGACCGAGCGTGAACGTAGCTTGTTCGAGAGGCTCATTGGCGTCAGCGGCATCGGCCCTCGGCTGGCTCGCGTCATCCTCTCAGGGATGGCACCCGACGATCTGATTGGAGCGATCGCCGCCGGCGATAGCGCCCGGCTCACATCGATTCCCGGTGTCGGCAAGAAGACCGCCCAGCGAATCGTGATCGATTTGAAAGATCGGATGCCCGAGCTCGGCGTCGATCTCGAAGCGATAGCAGGCACCGAGGGCGAGGACGACTTGCTGGCGGCCCTCGTCAATCTCGGCTACCGTGCCAAGGAAGCGCAGGCCGCGGTGACTCGGGCGCGACG
>JAOTZA010000273.1 GCA_029861655.1 Acidobacteriota bacterium
GCAAACCGCGGATCGTCTTCCTGGGTCGCGGCCCACGCACCCATTGCCGCCGGGTAACCAAAACCGATCGAGCCAAGATAACCGGACATCAGCACCGCTTGCCGGGTGCATTCGAAGTAGCGCCCAAAAGAGTACGTGTTGTTGCCGACGTCCACCGCGATGATGGCGTCCTCGGGCACCAGCCGATTCATCGCGTCGAAGACCGCCGAAGACGAGACGCCCTTGCCGCGCTCTTCGCCGAGACGGCGCTCTTTCTCGCGTCGCCAGATGGCCCAGCGCTCGGCGATCTCGCCGCGCTGGTCGACAGTGTCGACCGATCCCAGCTCTTCTCTCAACAGCCGGGCGGTCACCCCGATCTCGCCCCACACCGGGACCTTTACGGCGTGGAACTTGCCCAGGATCATCGGGTCGTAGTCCACCTGGACGATCGGACGCTTGGGGGTGATCCCGGTGTGGTTCGAAAAGCTGGCGCCAAAGACCAACAAGGCGTCGGACTCGTTCATGAAGTAGCTGGCGATCGGCGTGCCACTACGCCCGAGGACACCACAGCCCAGCGGATGGTGATCCGAGATCAGACCCTTGCCCTTGAAAGTCGTGAGCACCGGACACTCGAGCTGCTCGGCCAGTTCGGTAACGCCGTCCATCTCAAATCGGGCGCCGTGCCCGACGATGATGACCGGGCGCTTCGAGCCGCGGATCAACTCGAGCGCCTGCTCGACGGACTCCCGTGGAGGCGCGATCTCGCGCGGCATCAGCCGCCCTTCGGGTCCGCCCGGCTTGGCGCCTGCCGGCGCCTCCTGACCCTGCACCTCGTCGGGGAAAATCAGGTGCGAGACGCCGCGGTTCAGAATAGCGCTCTTGGTCGCCAGGTTCACCAATTCGGCGTGTTTGGAGGTGTGAAGCACCGGCTGGGTCCACTGGGCCACTTTGCCAAAGGCGGCCGCCAGATCCACCTCCTGGAAGGCTCCCGCCCCCAGAACTTGGGTATCCACCTGGCCGGTCAAAGCCAGCACCGGCGAACGGTCAACGTTGGCGTCCCACAGCCCGGTCAGGAGATTGGTCGCGCCCGGACCGGCGATGGCCAGACACGCCGCCGGCCTACCCGTCAGCTTGCCGTAGGCCGAGGCTGCAAACGAAGCCGCAGATTCGTGGCGGATCCCGTAGAAGGTGAGATTGTCTGCCTCTTCTTGGCGACGTAGCGCGTCGGCCAGGCCCAGGTTCGAGTGTCCAACCATCCCCCAGACGTGACGGATCCCCCAGTTGACCATCGTCTCGGCCATCACGTCGGTCACCGTGGTGACATGCACCGCCTCAGGCGGTAAGCCGACATACACGCCGTCCTCGCGCTCCTCCACCGGGAAGGTCTCGACTCCGTCATCAAACCCGGGCGCCTTCCCTGTCAGCGGGTCGTAGTCCCAGCCGTGCCACGGGCATCGCAGCAGGCCATTCTCGATTGACCCCTCGCCGAGCGGCCCCCCCTGGTGCGGGCAGCGGTTGTCGAGGGCGCCGACACGGCCTTCGTGGGCAGTCATGCACAAAGTCGTGTGACCGCAGGTCACCGGTTTAACCCGCCCCTCGGCCAGCTCACCCGGCTCCAGGACTTTCAACCAGACCGTGTCGCTCGATTCCTCAGCCATCACCTGTTCCCTTCTTCGCCGGAGAGTCCCAGAACCGTTTTCTTACAGAGGAACCGCCCCGCCGTAGTTGACCCCGGTGAGATAGGCGACGTCCCGTTTCCACGTCGTCAGATCCTCCTGACGAAAGTCCGCCAGATGAGTGTGTCCGCAGGCACGCGCCAGCAGTTTCATCATCTCGACCGATGAGTCAAAGAAGCGCGCCAGTCGCTCGGCCGCTTCGTCAACCGGCAACCGCTCGCGCAGGTGCTCCTTCTGCGTAGCGATTCCCACCGGGCAGTTGTTGGTGTGGCAGGCGCGCATGCCGAGGCAACCGATCGCCTGGATCGCGGCGTTCGACACCGCGATGCTATCGGCCCCGAGCGCCATCGCCTTGGCAAAATCGGCCGGGGTTCGCAGGCCCCCAGTAATAATCAAGGTCACCTCACCGCTCTTGCCACGCAGATCGAGATGTTGGCGCGCCCGCGCCAACGCCGGCAGGGTCGGCACCGAGATGTTGTCGCGAAAGATCAGCGGCGCGGCCCCCGTGCCGCCGCCGCGGCCGTCGAGAATGATGTAGTCGACGCCGATCCGGAGCGCCGCGTCGATGTCGTCTTCGATATGTTGCGCCGAGAGCTTGAAACCGATCGGAATGCCACCGGTGAACTCGCGGACCTCATCGGCAAAATGACGAAAAGGATCCTCGTCCTCCCAGTCGGGAAAGCGCGACGGTGAAACAGCTTGCTTGCCTGGCTCGAGACCTCGAACCTCCGCGATCTTGCCGCGCACCTTCTCTCCCGGCAGGTGCCCGCCGGTGCCGGTCTTGGCGCCCTGTCCACCCTTGAAATGAAACGCCTGGACCCGCTCGAGCTTGTCCATCGAAAACCCGAAGCGGGCCGAGGCCAGCTCGTAGAAATAGCGGCTGTTGGCACCCTGCTCCTCGGGCAACATGCCGCCCTCTCCCGAGCAAATCCCCGTTCCTGCGAGCTCGGCGCCCTTGGCGAGCGCCACCTTGGCCTCGAAGGAGAGCGCGCCGAAACTCATGTCGGAAACAAAGAGCGGGATATCGAGGCCGAGGGGTTTGGCGGCGTTGGGGCCGATCACCAATTCGGTGCCGACATCCACATCGTCGAGCTGTGGCACCGTGGCGAGTTGGGCGGTGACGAACTGGAGATCGTTCCAGACCGGGAGCTCGGTTCGCGGCACGCCCATCGCCGCCACCGGGCCGTGATGCCCCACCTTTTCCAGCCCGTTCGAGGCCAACTCACGGATGAACTTGACGTGCGGCTCGGCGGGGCTACCCTTCGAGTGATCCTGAAAAGCACCCTGGTAAGTATCGCGGACATAAGGCTGCGGGTTGTCCTGCTCCCAGGCGGCAATCTCGTCCCGGTCCACCCAGACGCCGCCGTCTTCGGTCCAAGAAGAAAACTTGTGGAGACGCTCGCTCGGGTCGTATGAACTCACGCCGCTCTCGAACTCGTAGTCCCAGTTGTGCACGCCACAGATCAAATCGTCTCCGCGTACAAAGCCGTCCGACATCAAGGCTCCGCGGTGCTGACAACGCCCATAGAGCACCGACACCTCGTCGTCATAACGCACGATGACCAGATCCACGTTGGCCACCAGCGCATGCGCGGGCTCACGGTTCCCCAACTTCTCCCACTCGGCGATCTTGACCTTCTTCATTCCAACCTCCGACCGGTCTGTCGTAGCAATCGAAGGAGTCTACATCGCTCGACTCTCCAGAGGCATGCGGTCGGAGGTAGGATGTCCGCTTCGACAGTCGGCAGACCTGGGAGGCCATGAAGATGACTGCTCTGAGCTGGATATTGCGCATTCTCCCCGCAGCGATCCTCCTGCAGACCCTCTTCTTCAAGTTCACCGGGGCGCCGGAATCGATCTACATCTTCGAAACACTACGGATGGAGCCGTGGGGCCGGATCGGTTCGGGCATTGCCGAGCTCATTGCGGCGTTGCTCCTGCTGTTGCCCAAGACCCGTATCTATGGAGCAATCCTGGCCCTTGGGGTGATGGCCGGCGCGATCGTCAGCCATCTGACCAAGCTCGGAATCGAGGTTCAAGGTGATGGCGGTCTGCTTTTCGGCATGGCTCTCGGCGTCACCGCGTGCTGCCTGGCAGTGCTCGTCCTGCACCGGACGGAACTGGCCGAACTCTGGACGCGGGTCCGGCGTCTCGCCGGATCCAGCTGAACTCGCGCCCGGTGTCGCCGGAAAGATCATCGATCCGACATCTCGAACTCTGGCGCTCCTCATCCTCGAGCACCCGCTCGAGTGGTCCGCTTTGGCCCACCCCCCGCAAAGGGCCCCTGATACGCTTTGCGGTGACAGATGAGAATGCTCGAACGCCTCTTCGAGATCGCCGCGGCACAGCTCGCAGCCGAGAGCGAACTGCCGCAGCGCCATCCCGACGCCGCTGAACTGCGAGAGGCTTTGGGGATTCCACTCAGCGTCGAGGGCACCTCGTTCGAAGAGGTCTCCGATCGACTCACCGCGATCCTCGCCGAGACACCTTCGTCCGCGAGTCCGCGTTTTTTCAACCAGCTCTTTGGCGGCCGGGACGACGTTGCCAGTCTCGCCGAGATGCTCACGCCGCTCGTCAACACCTCGATGTACACCTATAAGGTCGCGGGACCTCAGGTGCTTGTCGAGCAAGAGGTGCTCGATCGTATGGCTCTCAAGATCGGCTACGCCGACGGCGAAGGCACCCTGTGCCCGGGTGGCTCGCTGGCGCTCTTGACGGCGATGCTGATCGCCCGCAACGAGGCCTTCGAGGGGGTCCGCGAGAACGGTCTCGGCGGCACAGATCAACCAAGCGCTACGCTTTACACCTCGACCGACGGTCATTACTCGGTTCGCAAGA
>JAOTZA010000274.1 GCA_029861655.1 Acidobacteriota bacterium
ACCAACCTTCTACTGCGAGGTCGCAAGTGCCTGAATCTACTGCGTTACGCTCCCGTCGACCGCCTCAGCGTACGTCAAGTACGCTTGCGTTGGTCTCGGTCGCAAGCCTTGTATCTCCAAGCCCTTCCGACCTCTCGCGACGAACTCTGGTGAGAAGGTCAGGCTAGGACTCCGGTGGCGTGGTCGGCACGGCGGAATCGTTCTTGTTGAGGAGTCCGGTGGATTGCAGGTAGTCGAGAATCACCCGGCCGGCTGTTTCGTGCCCTGTTTGGTTCCAGTGCGGATCGTCGCCGCCGTCTATGGTCAGGCCGTTCACTCGTGCCCGGTCCAGAGCTTGCTCGAGACCCGGAACGCAGCGCAGCCGCTCTAACTCGCAGATCCTCGAAAAGACGTAGTGCTCGTACGCCTTGGCCTCTCTGGTCGGCACCTGAAAGGCGACGAACGAGCGATCGGTCTCCTCGGCCATGAGACCGGCAATGGTGGCTCGCATCGCCTCGAGGCCGGCCTCCAGGTCCGGGTGCCCAGGGTGGAGTCGCTCCTCGATCGTTCCCAGGCGTTTCTTGATGCTGGAGCGCAGCACCGCGAGTCTCCGGAACAGCACCGAGCGCACGGCTGCGACGCCGAGCAGTCCGTCGGGGTGTCGCCGGACCACACTAGCTCCCTCGAGATAGGGGCGAACCATATGGTTGTTGTGCTCGCCGCTTAGTGACTCGAGCCGCACGCTGCTCCCAATCAGATCGTTGGGATGGAACTGCCACAAAATGATGTCGGGATCGATGCGCTCTAGAAAGTGGCGCAGCACCAGAGTTTGCTGCAGCGTTGCGTAGCCACCCACGCCGTAGGCAAAAAGCTCGACGCGGTCGTCGTTGCGCACGACAAAGTCGTAGTAGGCCTTGCCGTCCGAGACCTGGTAGGCCTGGGTGAACGAATCGCCGATCACGAGGATCTTTGTCCGGTTCGAGTCGGGGTCACCCATCACTCGAAACCCATCGGCGTCTGTGGAGTACTCGATGAGGCCGTATCCTCGGGTCATGTAGACGGTCTCGAGATCCGGAGTGGATCTCCAGCCCCATTCGTCGTGGAGCTGCGACCTCGACGGGTTGGCTCGGTGCTGCAGGAAATAGCCCGCTTGCAGAAAAAGCTCGATTGCGAGGACTGCAAACGCGAGCGAGGCAAGAAGCAGGAAGCACTTGGCGCGAGTGCCGGCGCGCCGGCGCTCGGTCCTCAAAGCCTTTCGATCTCGGCTGCCAGGCCTTCGAGTTTCTTGCGGCAATCGCCGAGACGCTGTTCCTTGACGGTGAGCCGCTGCCGTTCCGCGCGGACAAAACGAGTGTAGGGAGAAACAGCTCCCTGGATCCGATGGGTGCTGCGCTCGATCTCGTGGTCGAACTGACTCGTCAGCGTGTGCATGAGTTGGGTTCGCAGTGTCAGGATCTTCTCGCCCAGCTCCTTTTTCGCTCGCCGCTTTCGTGCCGGAAGCACAAAGAAGCCCAACAGGGCGAGGGTTCCGGCAGCCAGGATCCCGGTGAAATCGGCGAACTGAGTCGTGGCCATCACGGTGATCACAGCGCCCAGACTCAGCGCACCCACCTCCATTAAGGCGGTCCCTGCCACTGCCGTGCGTACCGAATCTGCAAGCCGGGCCGCTTCCCGGTGCTGGTCAAAGCCGTTGACTGCTTCTGCGGCGGCACGCCCCACCGTTGCAAGCAGCTGCTCACGATCGTAGTGGAATGTACCGATCTCACCGACGTGGCGCTGGCTATGCTCGGTGCGGCGGGCCTCGATGCGTTTTGCTACGTCCTTCCACAGTCCAAGCTCGGAGCTGATCATCCAATCCACGATCTCGCCCACTTTGCGTTCGATGTTCTGAGGAGTGTCGGCCACGACGCGGCGCGAGAACTCTGCCTGAACACGTTCCTTGTTCATCAGGTCCACGGCACGGGCGAGCCGAAACGCGTCGTCGAAGTAGTCGCTGCCGCGTTTCTCGAAAGCCTGGAGCTCACCATCGACATCTGAAAGGCGGAATCGGAATTCACGGCTCATGTCGTCCTGGTAGAGCCCGAGTTGAAGGTCGACCTCCTCGAGGGTCTCGAAATCCGTGTGCAGCAAATCGAGACGTGCCGTCATCGCGTCGCCGTACTGCCGCGCCAGCCGCAAACCCACGCCGAGGGGGTTGGAAAGCTTGAGACGGAGACGCTCGTCGTGGAGGATCCGTACCAGATAGCGCTCGAGGTCGAAGAAACGGCTCTCTGCCGCAAGGGTCGGATCACCCCCGGCAAGTTTCGCCGCCAGACCCTTCTGTGCCGAGACCGGAAAGATCTCGGGGACAAAATCGAGAAGAGCCGCAGCCCGGTCGCTGATGAACTCCTGCACCTGATACACATCGTCGACAGCCGCCAGAAAGTCGATCTTGTTGAGCACCAGCACCAGCTTCTTACCCCAGGTACGGATGGAGTCCATAAACACCCGTTCACTCTCGCTGAACGGTCGATCCGCCGAGGTCACAAAGAGCACGAGATCGGAGCGCGGTACGAAGTCGCGGGTGATGATCTCGTGCTGACGGTCGAGGGCGTTGGTGCCCGGGGTGTCGACGATCTCGACTTGGCGTAGCAGCTCGATTGGAGCGGCTATCTGAACCACTCCATCTTCGTCGACTTTGCTCTCTTCTGTCTCGCTGTACCGTAGGCGGTGGATACGGCTTGTTGTCGGTGTCACCCCCTGCTCGAGAAGTTCACGGCCCAGTAAGGCGTTGATAAAGGTGCTCTTGCCCGAGTTGAACTCGCCGACCACGACCAGCAGAAAAAGATGGTCGAGCTGGAACAGCGAATGTTCGAGCGTCTCAATGTCCGTGTCCTCGGCAACGGATTCGGCAAGCGTCACCTGGAGCGAGCGGAGGACCTCTCTCTCTCGGGCGAGAAGCTCTTGCTGGGCCGGCGTCAGGAGGCTGTTGAGCATGGGGAGGTCGGCACCGCGTTAACGGTTCGTTGTGGGCAAGAAGATAGCATGCGCGTCTGGCGCCGGCCGCGGCCGACCACGATAGAGTTCGAATCGAGAGATCTCATGGATGACCCATCGAAGGCGACCGGTATGGGCGAGGCTGAGCTCCTCGGCAGTCGACAGGTGTTTCGCGGGATCGCGGTGGACTTGAGGGTCGATCGCGTGCGGCTGCCCAACGGGCATGAGGCTGATCTGGAGGTGATCTCTCACCCGGGCGCGGCGGTCGTGATGCCTATGACGACTGAGCATGAAGTCGTATTGCTACGTCAGTACCGATACGCGGCGGGTGGGTGGTTGCTCGAGTTGCCGGCGGGTAAGCTCAACCCGGGTGAGAGGCCGGCGGCCTGTGCCGTCCGGGAGCTCGAGGAGGAGGCCGGGTTCAAGGCTGGGCGATTGGACTCGTTGGGATGGGTCTGGACCACACCCGGGTTCACCAACGAGAGGATCTGGCTCTTTATTGCCCGTGATCTGGAACCTGGGTGTCAAGAGCTGGAAAGCGAGGAGGTTCTCGAGATCACTTCGCTACCCATGTCGGAAGTTCTGAGACGAATCGAGTGCGGCGAAATCCAGGACGCCAAGACGATCTGCACGCTTCTCCTGGCGGAGAGGTTTCTTGGGAGAGAATCATGAAGAAAAGGACTCTTTTGTCGGTCACGGTCGGTTTGCTCTTGGCGCCGGTGGCGGCGTGGTCCGCGGAAGCGTTGGTGTTGGACGCTTCCGCTGTTCAGAACGCTTCTGCTGTTGGGAACGCTTCCGCTACTGAGAACGCTTTCGCTGTGGGCCGTCCGGTCAACACGTATTCGATCGTCGCCCGCGACCCGGCGACCGGTGAGCTGGGTGTGGCGGTCCAGTCGCACTGGTTCTCGGTCGGCTCGGTAGTTACCTGGGCGGAAGCGGGTGTCGGGGCCGTGGCGACGCAGTCGTTTGTCGAGGTTTCTTATGGTCCGCTGGGCCTGGAGCTGATGAAGGCGGGAAAGACCGCCTCGGAGGCTCTGGAGGCGCTTCTCGCGGTGGATTCGAACCGGGCGGTGCGTCAGGTGGCGATGGTAGACCGTCATGGCAACGTAGCCGTGCACACCGGGGAGTCGTGCATCTCCGAGGCCGGACATTCGTTGGGCGAGCAATTCTCGACCCAGGCAAATCTGATGGCGCGCGATACGGTTTGGGGGGCGATGGCTGAGGCCTACAAGAACGCCGAAGGCGATCTCGCCGCTCGGTTGATGGCGGCTCTCGAGGCAGGCGAAGCGGAAGGCGGCGACATCCGAGGGAAGCAGTCTGCCGCGATCCTTATCGTTCCAGGTGAAAGCCAGGGTGCTCCGTGGCGGGAACGCAAGGTCGATCTGAGGGTCGAGGACTACCCCCAGCCGCTCGAGGAACTGGGTCGTCTGTTGCGGATTCAGCGCGCCTATCAGCACATGAATCATGGCGACGAACTGATGGCGAACCAGGATCTCGAAGGAGCTGTGGAGGCGTACGGAACCGCCGCCG
>JAOTZA010000275.1 GCA_029861655.1 Acidobacteriota bacterium
TGTAGTCGCGCCACTTGTCCGGGTAACCGATCTTCGAAACAAAGGTTCCGAGCTTTTCTAGCGCGTGCGCCTTGGTCTCCTCACCCATCCAGGGGAGGGCCTGAATTCTCGTGCCGACGGTCGCCCGTAGGTTCTCGATCATCTCGTCGGCGCGCGCTTTGGTGGCTGGTGGGAAGGCGGTTTCGACATAGACCTGACCGAGGGCCTCGCCCATGCTCCGGCTGACCCGATCGATGGATCGCTTCCATCGAGGTTTGAGCTCCTGGGTACCTTGAAGGGTCTTGCCGTAGAAGGCAAAGTCCTCGTCGACGAAGGAGTCCGACAGGTAGGGCGCGGCGCTGCTGACGACATTCCAGCGGAGATAGGCTCTCCAGGTCGCGAGCGGCAATTCCTCGAGGAGCGTGTTCATCTCGGCAAAGAAGTCGGGCTGGGCGTAGGAGAAGGTCTCGAGTTCGCCGAGGCCCAGGCGCTCGAAGTACGCGGACCAAGAGAAGTTGGGTGTGGCTTCGTCGGTCGCCGCGACGGTCTGGATATTGTAGAAGTTGGCCGGGTCACGGAGCTCGACGTTGGTGAGAGAAGCGAGCGCCAATCGGGTCTCGAGGGCGAGGATTGCCTCCGCAGCGGGGTCGGCCGTCTCGGCGGAGTCACCCAAGAGCTGCAGCATCGCGGAGATGTGGCCGATGTACTTGCCGCGTAGCGCGATCGACTCCTCGTCTTCACGCGTGTAGTAGTCGCGGTCGGGCAGACCCAGACCGCCCTGGGTGGCGTAGACGATGTATTGGTCGCTGTTCTTGAGGTCCTGGAAGATGGCCGGGTCAAACAGCGGGCTCTCACCTCGGGCGTGGAGATCACGGACAAAGGCCTGCAGATCCTCCAGGCCCTTCATCGCGGCGATCCGCTCCAGGTCGGCGGCCAACGGCGTGGCGCCGTCTTTCTCTAGCTTCTCGGTGTCCATGGCGGTCCGCCAGAAGTCGCCGGCCTTGCGCTTGTTGGTGCCGGGCTCGGCATTGGCGGCCGCGGAGTCTTCGAGGATCTTCCTCAAGACCTGGTAGTTGCGCTCGCGCAGCTCCGAGCTCATGCCCCAGGAGCTTTGCTCCTCGGGGACGGGATTGTTGGCCAGCCAGTTGCCGTTGGCATACTGGTAGAAGTCGTCGCAGGGATCGGCTTCGAGAGCCATGTTTCGCCGGTCCAGACCGCGTTTGTTGGTCTTGTATTCCCCGGCGGGCATGGCTTTCCTGGCCGGCATGGCCTCGTCGGCCGGCTCCGTCCCGGGGTCGGCCGCGATCATCGAGCCGCAGCCGGACACCGGAACCAGCAGACAGCAAGAAACGAGAGCAATAGGCATGTTGAGGTTGATTCGCATGGTGGTTTCCTTGTTGGTCCTTTGAGTCGAGGGAGTTTGGAAAACTGTTGACCGGACCTGTTATCGATAGGGGGGAAGCAAGCCCGCGGCAGCGGTCCGAGGTCGAGCCTGCACTTGATAATAACGATCTGGTGGCGGACCTCCAAGAGGTCCTGCGACAAGTACGAAAGGGCTCGGGAAGGGTTTCGAATGGAGGCCCCCAGTCGGAGTCACTCCCTCTGCGAAAGCCACCTGCCCGGCGGCCTGCAAACAGTCGTCCCAAGGCCAAGCTGACGCGGTGAGCGCGCGCCAGAGTAGGATCCAGCTCTATGGCGCGCTTTGCGGACTTCGTCGCAGGAGGCATGACCTCGCTGGGACGTCGGGCGCCATAGACACCGAGCAGTACGTAGGATGTTCCGGCAAAAGGAGGTTTCGATGAAGCAGAGAGTTCTTCTAGCGTGTCTCGTGCCACTACTTCTGGTCTCCGCTGCAGCCCTGGCGGAGGGCGATCCGGTGACCTGGGTTTCTTTTCTGAAAGCTCAGCCGGGCCAGGGCGAAGACCTGACCCAGATGCTGATCAGGACCGACACGCCGCTTTACGATCAGTTGATCGAGGAGGGGGCGGTTCTCGAGTGGGGAATCGGAATGCCCATCGTCCATCGTGGAAACGACTCCTATTCGCACGCCCAGTGGGTGACCTTTGCCGACTGGAGCGGTGTCGACAAGTTCATGAAGGGTTTTATGGCGGGGATGATGTCGATGAGCGAAGAGGACCGTGAGGCCAATGCCGCGGAGTGGAAGAAGAACGTTGTTGCCGGCTCGCACTCGGATGCGATCCACCGAAGCATCCATGTCAGCCCCTCCAAGGGTCGCCCCGCCTACCTGAACCTGGGCTTCTACAAGGCCAAGCCCGGTCATGACTCGGAAGCCCAGAAACTATGGGAGACTTTCGCGGCCCCGGTCTATGCCAAGCTCGCTGAAGAGGGGACGATCCAGGGCTACGGGCTGTTCGAGCCCGAGATCCACGGCGACTACAGCTGGAGCCATTGCAGCTGGTACACGATGCCGGGGCTGGCCGCCCGCGATGCTGTCGACAATGCGTTCGATGCCGCCATGGCAGCGCGCTCGGAAGACGAGAGCGCCTCTGTTCAGACCAGTTTCAGAGAGGACTTCGAGAGCGAGGCTCACTTCGATAACGTGGTCATGATCGTCCACTACAATAGCGCCGGCGGCGGCGAGTAGGCTCGAGGGGCCGGCTAATCGGTCGGGAACGAGAAGCCTTGCTCTTCGGCTTGTGTGCGGAGGGTGCGGCGCAACGCGCTGTCGAAGGCACGGGATTGGTCGAGGCCTCTCTTCTGAGCCTGGTCGCTGATGAACTGGCGCCTCTCCGCGGCGAGGTCGCCGATTAGCAGACCGATTTGCTCACGGCGATTGCGCAGATCTTCGAAGTAGATCAGTCGTTCATCCGTCGACATTCTTTGCAGCTTGGATGAGAGCTGGCTCTCGTCCAGGTTGGATAGGTCGAGCTTGCCCGATTCGACCGCGTCCACGAAGTCCCAATCGGTCTGGTATAGACGGCTGGCCTTGGTCTGGGCGCGGCTTGCGGCGACGGCCTTGTTGAGGGCACTGGCGTTACGATCCTGCTTGGCCTGGTTTCGTTTGTGGTCGATCGCGCCCGACCTGGCCGGCACATACGTGTTGTTGAGCTCGTCTCCCAACCGCGCCAGCTGCTCGTCGAACGGTGTCTCTATGACGACGACCGCCTTGTTGTGATCGATGCTATGGAATTCACCCGCCGACAACTCGGCCATTTCCTTCCAGGTCGCCGCGGCGGGATCGGTGGGGCGACCACAGAAGATGGCGCTCACCAGAATGCCCTGCTCGCGCGCCAGAGCGCTCATTTCACGGAAGCGCACCAGCCGGTCCTGGTCGGCTGCTTCGTTACCGGCCACAAAGAGGAGCTTGACCGCGTTCTCGCTATCCGACCAGCTCAGTCGCTGGATGGCCATCTGCAAGACTCGACCGAGGTTTTCTTGGGCACCCCTGGAGCGGAGGGAGAACAAACGAGCAGAGAGCAGATCGAGATCCTCGGTGAGGTCGGTCTCCACGCGGACCCAGCCGTCCTGCTGAGTCCCGGGGCTTTGGTTACCAAAGGTGATGAGGCCTACCCGCAGCCTCGGCGCTGGTTCCACGTCGGCCAGATCGTTGACGATTTCCCAAAGCTTGAGGCGCGCCGAGTCGATGAGGCCCTTCATGGTGCCGCTGACGTCGAGAGCGATCACCACGTCGATGGATTCGGGAGCGCTTTCCTGTGCCGCGAGCGGTACGGCCATGACGGACAAGATGGTCAGAATGGCAATCAACAGGGTGGACCGGTTGGTTCTTCGCATTGATCGTTCTCCGCCGTCTTCCTGATGGTACGCGCGTCTCGCCTCCCGCGTCTATCGGTCGAGACGGCTCAACCTACGGCGGTCGGTGCGAGCGGTCAAATAGCCGTTCGGCTATGCGGTGCTCACTGGGCGAAGCAATCGATCTTCTTGCTCCCTCCTTTTGCGATCTTGCTCTTCAGGAAGTACTCGCCCACTTGCTCATGCAGGCTCTCGGCGAAGACCCAAAAGAGATTGAGCGAAGATCCGTCGTACTCGACGTTCTGTTTGAATTTGAAGTCTGGACCCGGACCCTTGTGAGTGATGGTGGTCTCGCGGGTCTCGGTCTCGTTCAGGTTGATCGACGCCAGCCAAATGTTGTAATCGATGTCGAGGGTCGCCAGGACGGCGTGGATAAGAATGTCGAAGTCAGTCGGTTCCGACACCTGGTGCCCGGTCGCCATGGGACGAAGGGCTTTCGCCTTGGGCGGGACCTGCGATTGTTCGTAGCCTTCCAGGTCTTCCAGTGGGATCGATAGGGAGTATAGGCCGTTGCCCTGGTTTTTGAAGGTGATTCGAACATCCGACGCTCCGAGAAGCTCGGTGAAGAGTGATTCCAACCCGACGGCCATTTCTTCGAAATCTCGATTTGAGACCTCGCTCGCCTGTGCGCCATGGGTAAGGCCCGTAACCACCAGGACGACGAGCGTCAGGGTGAAGAGTCTGCTGCGCATCCGAATTCCCTTTCTGGTTTGAGAGGCTTACCATCTCG
>JAOTZA010000276.1 GCA_029861655.1 Acidobacteriota bacterium
TCCGATCTGGGATCTCCGAAATCCCGCACGGCCGCGCTGGTCGCCTCGGCGAACCGTTGGATCACGGGCAAGACCGTTTCGTTTTTTCTCTGTTGGCCGATCCCGTGAACAACGACGATGTAACGCACGACTTCTTGCATTTCTCTACCTCGGCACGGGTTCAAGTAACTGGTGGGCAGAGGACCGAACGAGTCCAAGATTCATGACTCTGTTGCTCTTTGTAGGTTGCATTGTAACAAGACGGATGTCTCCTCCCGTCTTTTTGAGCGTTACCTACCCGGGACCGACCCGAACAGAAAGCGCTTGCGCGCTGAAGACCACCTGGCGGTCGGACCCTGCCGTCCAAGTAGTGGCGCAAAGGCCTCCAGATACAGCGATCGTTTGTCGCCAAAGGTGTTGTAGAGACTCTGCGCCCAACGATTCCCCTTGACAGGAGGGCCTGGATCTCCTATTTTCAACTTCTCTGTTGAATAGTTGAGAATTACCGGCGAATGACCCTTTCCAACCGCCAGTACAAAGACGCCATCTATGACCAGCTCGCCAGGCTGGGGAAGGCCGTGGCCAGCCCGACCCGTCTGGAGCTCGTCGACCTTCTTTGTCAGGGACCGCGCACCGTCGAGTCCCTGGCTCGGCAGGCCGGCCAGAGTGTCGCCAATACCTCCAAGAACCTGCGCTTGCTCCACGCTGCCCGCCTGGTCGAGACCGCGCGGCAGGGCACCTATGTGACCTACCGCCTGGCCGGTGAGGAGGTGTGTGATCTCTTCAGGACCCTGCGCAAGCTTGCCGAGCTGCGTCTCACCGAGGTCGAAGCGATCACCCGAGATTTCCTGGAATCGAGAGACACCCTCGAGCCGGTCGATCGCGAGGAGCTGATCCGCCGAGTCCACGACGGCGAAGCTCTTGTTCTCGATGTCAGGCCGCGCGAGGAGTACGAAACCGCGCACATCGCGGGCGCTCTCTCGGCACCGCTTTCTGAACTAAAGGACTTCCTTTCCGAGCTGCCTCAGGATAAGCAGATCGTCGCCTATTGCCGGGGCCCCTACTGCGTCATGTCGATCGACGCGGTGCGGCTCCTCCGCGAAGAAGGTTTCGAGGCCGTTCGGCTCGAGGACGGGGTCCCCGACTGGCGAGCCCGCGGGCTCGCAGTCGAAGCCGCCGGAGCTCAACCGTGAGGGTCTCTGACCAAGAGCCCCAACTCTTGTTCCTGGAAAGGACATCGCCATGGCGTTCATCAAAAAGAAGACCCTCACTGGCTACGCGCGAACCTGTGGCTGAGCGGCCAAAATTGGTCCGACGGCTCTGTCGGACGCGCTCAGTGGGCTGACACCACCGTCAGACCCTAATCTGCTGGTCGGCATCGAAACCGCTGACGACGCGGCCGTCTACCGCGTTTCGGACGAGCTCGCGGTCATCAGCACGGTAGATTTCATCACCCCTCCAGTCGACGATCCCTACTGGTTTGGCCAGATCGCGGCGGCCAACTCGATCTCGGACGTCTACTCGATGGGCGGCCGGCCGATGACCGCCCTCAACCTGGTGATGTTCCCAGCGAAGCACCTCGACATGGGCCTTCTCAAAGAGATCCTGCGGGGTGGACACGACAAGGCAGCCGAAGCCGGAGCCGCCCTCGTGGGAGGGCACTCGGTCGACGACGAGGAGCCGAAGTACGGCCTCTGCGTCAACGGTTCGGTTCACCCGGACCGGGTCATCACCAACGCCGGCTCGAAGCCGGGAGACGCGCTAGTTCTCACCAAACCGATCGGTTCCGGCGTCCTCTTCAACGCGGTACGATCCGGCCGCTTCGGTTTCGCAGAGCTCGAACGGGAAGTTCTGCCGACGGTCGCCAGTCTCAACGCGGCGGCAATGGCCACGGCGCTCGACTTTCGTCTCCACGCCTCGACCGACGTCACCGGATTCGGCATCGCCGGACATCTCTTCGAAATTGCCAGTGGCTCCAAGGCCACCGTGCGGCTCGACTATTCGAGCTTACCCGTCTACCCGGGAGCCCTCGAGATGTACCGCAAGGGAGAGGGCACCGGTAGCAACCTCCAGAATCGAGCGATGGTCGCCGACTCGATGACTCTGCGAGCGAGTCTGTCTTCGCCGGAAGAGCAGATCCTCTTCGATCCCCAGACTTCCGGCGGGCTGTTGCTCTCGGTTGCCGCGGACGATGCGGATGATCTTGCGCAGGCTCTCGGGGCCGCGGGAGTGGCGGTCGCGACTCGTATCGCCGAGGTCGTCGAGGGCCCGGCGAGGCTCGAGATCGTCTGAGTGGAGACACTCCTGCTCATCGCCGGCCTTGGCGCCGTCACCGGGTTCCTCTCAGGGCTGCTCGGTATCGGCGGCGGTATCGTGATGGCGCCGCTGCTGCTCTATGTACCGCCCCTCTTCGGGCTCGAGGCGCTCAACATGCGAACCGTGGCGGGCCTGACGATCGTTCAAGGATTCGCGGCCTGCGTTTCTGGCGCGCTCACCCACCAGCGATTCCACTTCGTGTCCGGTCCGCTGGTCGCACACATGGGTACCAGCATCTTCGTCGCGGCGGCACTCGGTGGCGCCGCGGCGAACTTTGCTTCCAATCGACTCCTGCTGGCTGTGTTCGGCTCCCTGGCTGCCGTCGCGGCCGTCCTCATCCTTGTTCCCATGCGACAGGACCTCGAACAACCCGAGGTGCAGGAGTTGGGATTCAGTCGCTCCCGAGCCGTTGGCAGCGCGATCGGAGTCGGAGTGTTGGGCGGCCTGGTCGGACAGGGCGGTTCGTTTATTCTCATCCCCCTGATGACTTGGTTCGTCCGTGTTCCCACGCGGATCGCAATCGGCAGCAACCTGGCAATCGTCCTGCTCTCCACCACCGCGGCCCTCCTTGGCAAGGCGATCACCGGCCAGATCGATTGGCTTTTGGCAGCGCCTCTTGTGCTCGCCGTTGTACCCGCGGCCCACATTGGTGGCCGGCTCAGCCGCAGGGTGCCCGTCATTCGCCTTCGCAGAGTGTTGGCCGTTCTCATCGCGGCCGCGGCCCTGAGAATCTGGCTTTCGATCTTGCTTCCCTAGGGGCTTGCTGAAAAACCCTCCACTGACTTCGCGCGTAAGACGTAGAGCGCCCACGGCGCCACCGACGTCTCGCTGACCCAGCTGATCCCCTCCTCGCCGGTGGCCAACGGCCTCTCCACCACCAGCGGCTCCAGCCCCGCCTCGGCGAACACCTCCAGGTAGTCGGCGTGCGGCCACAGAATGTCCTCGACCGGCCGGCCGTCGGAGTAGTCTGTGGTGACAACACGTACGATGTCGCCGGCACGGGCGATCCGGTTCTCCGGGTAGTCCTTGGTCGTGAAAGTTGCCCATTCGTGCGTGTACAACTCGGGGGTGGAAACGATGTTGACGAGCCGGCCGCCCGCCGCCAGCAGCCGCCGCAAGCTGCCGAACAGACGCACCTTCCGCTCGTGGGTGGGGATGTTGTCGAAGGTGAAGGCCGCCAGCACCAGATCACAGCCGCCGACCGAGAGAGCAGCGAAGTCCCCATCGGTAATGACTCGGTAGTCGCCGGCTGGATCCCGCGTTCTTGCGATGGCGACCATCTCAGCGGAGATGTCCAGACCCACCGTGGCAAAACCATGCCGCCGTAGGAACCGCGTCGAGCGCCCGGTGCCGCACCCGAAGTCGATAGCCCTTCGTCCGGAGACTTGGTTGCGTAAGAGGCGCGCCAGGTCGCGAAAGGCCAGATGGTAGGTTCCACCGAACTCCAGTTCGCTGTATGCAGCCGCACGCCGCGGGTCCTCGTAGGTGTTGAAAAACTCCATCTTCCGGAGAGATCACCCGTCTGCGACCGTGCCCACTTCGTGGCGGTCGCGGCGCGCCTCATGCGGCGGGTTCTGGTCGATCATGCTCGTGAGCGGCTCACTAGTCGGGGCCGCTCGAGCTGGCCAAGTACCGGGTCAGGGTCTCGAGATCGTCTTTCGAGATCTCCACGGTCCGTGCCGCAATCTCGTAGAGGCCTCCGACCGCCTGCGGTCTTCCGGCAATCCAGCCAAAGCCCGGACTCCGAACCTCTTCGGAGCGAAGGACCCGCACCGCCATCTCGAACCCGACCTCAGAATCGGGAAGCCGCAGCCAGATGTCTGCCAGCGCCCCGACGGGCAGAGCCTCGTCCGAGGCGAACTTCACCCCCCCAAGACTCAGATTCTCGGTCTTCACGCGATGGGACCCCGTGTCAAACCTCTTGACCGACCCACTCAGCGAGGCCGAGACGCGACTCTGAGATCGCAGGCTGCTGTCATACATGTGGACCTTGTTTTTTCCATTGGCCTTCGCGGTGTACAGGGCCTTTTCGGCATGTCGAACAAGATCCGTCGAGTCGTTGGCGTCTCCCGGAAAGGTGGCCACACCGATGCTGGCGGTCAGGGTCGATCCCGGTTGCTGGTCCTCCTCCGGAAAGACCTTCTTCTCGATCGACTCCCGTACCTGG
>JAOTZA010000035.1 GCA_029861655.1 Acidobacteriota bacterium
ACCTCGCCGGGCCCGGGCTCGGGGCGCTCGATCTCCTGCCACTCGAGTACTTCGGGGCCGCCATGCCGGCTGATGCGGAAGCCACGCATGCGGCCGATCATAGTTGACCAGGAGGCCAGGTCGGCCTCTACTGCCGGATCGTCTCGGTTTCGGTGACGATGACGTCGAGCGCCACATCGTGCGGCTCGACCGGGAGCTCTTCGAGGAGCTGTCGATCGTACGCGAGGCCGATCGTCGCCAGCCGGCGCTCCGCGAGAAAGCGGTCGAAGTACCCGCTGCCGTAGCCCAGCCGGTATCCACGCCGATCGAACCCGAGGCCCACGAGAACAACGGCGTCGAGAAGTTCGTCGACGGATTCGCTCGCCAACTCCAGGGTTCCGGCCGGCGGCTGGCGGAGTCCGAAGGAGAGCGTTTCGAGTTCACACGGATAGCGATGGAGATGAATCCGGTGGTCCTGCGGATCGACCCGCGGTACGTAGACCTTTCTACCCGAGAGGAGTAATCGATCGACGAGGCCCCAGGTGTCGATCTCGAGCCCAAACGAAAGACAGCAGAGGAGCCTCTGAGCTTCGACGAGCTCGGGAAGGGCGAGGGCTCGATCGGCCACTCGTGCCGCCGCCGCTTTCGCCGACTCGGGATCGATCCCCGCGAGCCGTCCGCGCAGCCGTTCTCGAAGGGTGGCTTTGGTCTTCCCGTGATTCGGCATCTTATTGAAGAAGAGGCTCGAGCACCGGTTACTCAGCCGCCTCCCAGCATGACCCTCCAATCGGCGCCATCGATGCCGATGACCACGGCTTGGGTGCCGGTCCTTTCGATGGTTCTGCGCATTGGGGTGGCGTCCTAGCTCAGGGCAGCAGATCGGGATCGATCGCGACGGTGAGACGGGCGTCTTTTTCGACGTTGAAGCCGTTCTCGAACTCGGCCCGTTGGCCCACCCGCAGAATCGCCTCGGCGCCGGATTTGACGGTCGTCCCACTCGTCGAGAGCATCGAAGTACAGGCCTCGATCCTGAGGTAGGAAAAGATCGTTTCGTCCGATAGATCGAAGGAATCGCCACCCGGCAGCGGGCACACGGGGCAATTGGCCGTACAGGTGACGCTGACGTCGTAGCCGAACTGGGGGGCGGACCCGACCTCTTCCGAGATCTTGACGTCGAGGACGGCGTTTGTCGCCGGCATATAGGTGATCAGCGAGGCGGACGGTTCGCCTCCGCCGTCGTTGTCGGTCGCCAGCGTTGGGCCGCACTCTTCCCTCAGCGTCAGTATCGTGTCCGTGGCGCCTAAGAGGTTGCTGGTACGGATCTCGTAGGTGGCTCCGGCCTGTGCCTCGAACCAGATCCAGTCCTCCGCGTCCTGCCGGTGCAAATGGCGCTCGGCCCTGCCCAGCGGGATGTGATGGCCGAAGCAGTCATCATCATCGCTGTTGTCGCCGCTGGCTTCGAACTCGTCGTCCGCACCGTATTCGAAGGCGCCACTGTCACAGTTGCCGTCGCGCGGCGCCCCGCGGGCGTCGGTCAAGAGCTCGCAAGAGGGGTCCTGGTCGACCGCGTTGCTCCCAGCATAGAGGGCATGCGTCATGACGGGGCCACCGTGGTCTATGAGGACAATGCCGAGGCCGGAGGTCGTCACCCGGGGGCAGCTGTCGTCGCTGCCGAAGTTGTGGCCGCCGTCGGTGATACCGCCGTCGCAGTTGTCTCCCAGACCGTAGAGAGAGCTGGTCACGATGGAGCGTGTCAAGGTCATCGTTCCGCTTCCGTTGTAGAGCGCTTCCGCATAGCCGAGGCCTGAGGTATTGCTATAGAGAGTGCTGTTGGCGACGGTCACCTCGCCGGCGCGGTTGTACGCGCCACCACCTAGACCGCTGTCGTTGACGCCGGCGTGATTCTCCGAGAGCGTGGTGTTGGTGAGCGTCACGGTTCCGGTAGCGTTGTAGATCCCGCCGCCGTAGCCTATGGTGTTCACACCGGCTCTGTTGCCCGAGAGTGTGGTGTTTTTGAGAACTACCGTGCCGAAGCCGTTGTAGATTCCGCCACCGTAGCCGTACTCGGTGCCCGACGCGGTGTTGTTCGAGAGGGTGCTGTTGGTCGCCCTCAAGGCGCCGGAGGCGTTGTGGATTCCACCTCCTTCGGCATAGATACCGAACGCGAAATTTCCCGACACTGTGGTGTGAGTCAGAGCGACCGTGCCGCCCGCGTTGTGGATTCCGCCTCCCTCGGCGTTGTTGTCATTCGTGCCGTTGTCCGAGACCGTGCTGTAGATCAGGGCGAGGGCGCCGCGGTTGAAGAGGCCTCCGCCCTTTGCCGTGACCCCTTCCTGCGAAGCCGACCCGTCGCTGACAGTGGTGTCGAGAAGGGTCAAGTCGCCTGAGGCGGCTATGTGGAAGATACGAAACCTGGGCGTGGCGGGCAGCGTCGAGCGCGACACCTCGTGACCGTCTCCCTGAATCGTGATCTCCGAAGTGATCGAGGGCAGTCCATTGTTCCCGTCGGTGGTGTTGTCTACCGAGGTGAGCGTGATGCCGCCGGTCAAGACGATTCGGTCCGGGCCCGCCGCCGCGCCGGCTGGACAGCTGCCGGTCGCGACCCCTGTGTTGGCGGCCGTGATGGCGTCTGTCAGGGTGCAACCGCTGGCGGTGCTGACCGTGATGACCGCGGCCGAGACGGGCACTTGCAGGACAAGCCAGACGACCAGCGGAAGAGCCAGGGATTTGTGAGCCCGAACCGACATCTGGGGTGAACCGACCCTAGCATGGGCCTCTGTCGTGCCCCTGACCGAGCCGCTCCGCTAGACTTCGGGCGATGCGCCGCTTCCCCCGACTCACTCTATGGACGATTGGCACGTGGCTTGTGCTGTCCTTCTGGTCTGGAGTCGTCCGCGCCGAACTGCCGTTTCTTCTCGATCTGCCGGCCACGCGCGCCAACTCGGCGAGCATTCGATACACACCGGGATCGCTTGACCGCGCGTCGCACGTCCAGGCTCGGTTGGGTTTTCTGGTGCACGATTTCGGCCGCTGGACGGGCTACAAACTACCTCTCCACGCATATCTCTTGTCGCGGCGGGAGTGGGAAGCGATCGGTGTTCGGATCCCTTACGGGTTGCCGGTGCGGCTGCCGGACGGTGGCCTGGTTTTGAGCGCCTGGGGGGATGCGCAAATGGTGGCTCTGTGGCGGGATCTTCTGGATGGCGACCTGCCGGCCCTCGAAGGAACGCCACTTCGTGGCACTTCCGAAGAAGCGTCCAGCCTCCTCGGACTCGATCTGCTGGCCCAGGTCGAGGCTGCCAGGACCCTGGTGGCGAGAGCCGGGTTCGCTGCCGCCGAGCCGAAGATCCACGACCTTCTTGCCCACACTTTGGCCGCTGGCGCGTTCGGCCGCCACGAGGCCGCGCGTCTCGATGACATCGTCACGGTTTTCGAGCGACTCGAGACAGCCGTCATAGAGGACAACTCCCCGAACTCCGAACTCCGGTTGCTGCTGCGAGTACAGGCCCGGACCTTCCGTGCGGCTTCCCGGCTTCTGGCCGCCCGGGGGGAGGATGGAGTCAAGGCGTTGTTCAAGTTGGCAAAGAAGAAGGACGGAGCGCTCGATGCGCCCACCCTGCGCAAGAAGTTCCCGGAAATCACCGACTGGCTGGAGAGGAGATAGAGGCATTGTTTTTTCGCCAGCTCATGGACCGCCGGCTGGCGCAATACGCCTATCTGATTGGCTGCCAGCAAACCCGCGAGGCGATCGTGATCGATCCACAGCGCGACGTGGACCGCTATCTGGATCTGGCCCGCCTGGAAGACCTCGAGATCACGGCCGTGACTGAAACACACATCCACGCCGACTTTCTTTCGGGGGCGCGTGAGCTGGCCGAGCGCACCGGTGCCGTGGCCTATCTGTCGGACGAAGGTGGAGAGGGGTGGCGCTACGAGTGGCCCGCGCGCGGCGACTACCGTCATGTGGCCCTGCGTGACAAGGATACTTTCAGCATCGGCCGGATCGAGTTCCAGGCCCTGCACACGCCCGGCCACACACCGGAGCACGTGAGTTTTCTGGTGACAGACCGCGGGGGCGGCGCGGCCGAGCCGATGGGGTTGGCGTCGGGCGATTTTGTCTTTGTTGGCGATCTGGGTCGGCCCGATCTGCTCGAGTCGGCAGCCGGTGAGAGTGGCGCGATGGAGCCGGCGGCACGAGCGCTCTATCGATCGGTCGGCGGCTTTCTCGAGTTGCCCGACTATCTGCGCGTCTGGCCCGGGCACGGGGCAGGCAGTGCCTGCGGCAAGGCGCTCGGCGCGGTGCCCGACTCCACCGTGGGCTACGAGCGCCGTTTCAATGTCTCGATCCAGGCTGCCGAACGAGGCGAGGACGTATTTGTCGACGCCATCCTGGACGGCCAACCCGAACCGCCACTCTACTTCGGGCGGATGAAGCGGTTGAACAAGAGCGGCCCGCCGATGCTGGGCGAGCTGCCATCGCCGGCGCGGCTGACCGCGGAAGAGCTGGCGGCCCTGGCCGGGCGCCGCGATGTCGCGGTGATCGACACCCGGCTCGATCGCAAGGAGTTCATGTCGGTCCATCTCGAGGGCTCGTTCTACGCACCGCTCGACAAGAGCTTTCCAACCATCACCGGTTCTTATGTCGAACCGGGTCTGCCGATTTATCTGGTGATCGAGGAGCCGCAAGTGGAGGAGGCGGTTCGTGAGCTCGTCCGGATCGGGCTCGACGAGGTCGTCGGCTTTACGCCGCCTGAGGCCCTTGCGGAGTTGGCCCGGGTCGCCGGCGCGAGTGGGGCCGCCCGACTTTCCACAACTCGCCGCGTTGGTTTTTCGGCCGCGCTCTCGTCGCAGTCCGAGGGCACACTCCTCGATGTCCGGGGCCGCTCGGAGTTTGATGCTGGCCGCGTCGAAGGAGCTCTCAATATAGCCCACACGCGGCTGCTGGACCGGCGCCGAGACGTCCCCAAGGGTGAGACCGTATGGGTGTACTGCCGGAGCGGTGCCCGGGCGGCTGCCGCCGCAGCGCTCTTGGAGCGATTCGGCCACCCGGTGGTCTACGTGGATGATCTGTTCTCGCGCGTACCCCGGGAACGCGTGGTCCCAAAGGCTTGAGCCGGCCAGAGGGTCGATCTGTGCCAGCAGAGATAATCTGCCCCTGTTGGCTGGGTGTGAAAAAATTCACTTGTCATCGATAGTTAATTCCCGGAGAATAGGCGGGAGACGATCTGAAACTCGGTCCGGGCACAAAGCCGCGCTGGGAAGAAGGAGGTTCGGCATGAAGAGATCAGCACTACTGTTTGGTGTCGCGGCCCTGTTGCTGACGGCTCCGGCGATGGCGGGGGGCATAGGGCTCACGGCATCGACTTGGGATACGGACACCGCCGGCGACGACGAGGGAGCCGGGGTCAAGGTCGAGATCGACATGGGGGGCGCCTTCGAATTGGAGATGCGGTGGACGTTCTTCGACGTCTTGGGCCAGGCCAGCCAGAACGACCTCTTCGAGTTCGAGGCGGTGCCGATCGACTTTGGCATCGCCTACAACTTTCGCCAGGACGAAAAGGTCAATCCGTACCTCGGTGTCGGTGGAACGTATGTGACGCTCAAGCCCAACCAGGGTTCTGCTGACATCCTCAACGACCCTTCCAGACCCCGCAGCCAGGACGAGTTCGGCTACTACGGAGAGTTGGGGTTCGAGGTGCGCGCCACCAATAAGCTGTCGTTCTTTATCGAGGGTCTGTACCGCAACATCAAGGGAGAGATCCGGGGCCGCGACCTCAATACGGACCCCAACCTCGATTTCCAGCTGGATCTGGCGGGAGCTTCGGCAAACGTCGGTCTGCTGTACCGCTGGTAGGGGCGTCGGTTGGCGGTTGCCAGCCCGGTCGAACGCCCGGCTGGAAACAGCGCTCACCAAGTGGCCCTTCGTAGGTAGGATTCGCGCTTCGTTGTTCGCCCGCGCGGGCCGATCGTGGTCTTTGACCTGTGGGTTGACCGTGGGCTCACAGCGTTCCTGCCGAGCATTCGCCGGGCTGACTCGAAGGAGTCCCACGGCTCGACGGGGACAGAGCCGCCGGCTCGTTCGATGTAGTGGGGTCGTCAGCTAGAATCCTGCAGTCTCGGAAACTCCCCAAGGAGACCCGCGATGGTTCGAAGACAGCTCGCCTTGGTATTTCTCTGTTACTCGATCGCGCTTCCCGTGGTCGCGCAGGCTGACGATGGTTCTGGTGCCGCCAGTCCGGCCAAAACGGCCGTGGTGGCGTCGGTGGAGCGGCACCGCGGGGAGCTCGCCGAGCTCGCAGACGAGATCTGGACCTACGCCGAGACCGCGCTCCGAGAGACGGGATCGGCGGCGCTCCTGGCCGACTATGCCGAAGTGCAGGGCTTCGAGGTGGAACGAGGCGTCGCCGGGATGCCCACTGCTTTTGTAGCGAGCTTCGGACGGGGCCGGCCGGTGATCGGAATCATGGGGGAGTACGATGCGCTGCCCGGGATATCCCAGAAGGCCCGGCCGGCCAAGGAGGCCTTCGTCGAGGGTGGCGCCGGCCATGGCTGCGGGCACAACCTGTTCGGTCCTGGAAGCCTGGGAGCAGCGGTAGCGATCAAGGAGCTCATCGAAGCGGGTGAGCTCGAGGGCACGATCCGCTTTTACGGCACGCCCGCCGAGGAATCCGTAGGGGGCAAGCTCTACATGGTTCGCGACGGCCTTTTCGACGATGTGGATGTGGCTCTAGCGTGGCATCCTTCGGACAAGAATCAGGCGGACACCCAGTCCAGTCAGGCCTTGGTGGATTTCGAGGTTGAGTTTTCCGGTAAGGCGGCTCATGCCGCCTATGACCCCTGGAACGGCCGGAGCGCCGTTGACGGCGCCGAGCTCTTCACGCACGCAATGAACCTCATGCGAGAGCACGTGCGGCCCTCGGTGCGGATGCACTACGCGATCACCCATGGGGGTATCGTTCCAAATGTGGTGCCGGAGTACGCTCGGGTCTGGGCCTGGTTACGGGACACAAAACACGAGAGCGTTGACGAGCTCCTCGAGCGCGTGGAGAGGATCGTCGAGGGAGTTGCCCTGGCGACCGGCACCGAGGCGACGCTCACGGTTCAATCCGGTGACTACGAGATGCTCCCGAACATCCAAGGGGCGCGGCTGATCCACGCCAATATGAGCTGGCTCGGGCCGCTCGAGTTCACCGAGGAGGAGCAGGAGTTTGCGCGTACCATTCAAAGAGCCACCGGGGTCGAGGAGAAGGGGCTGAGCGGGGCCGTAGAGGCACTGGACGAGGACCCGGGACCTCCCGAGGGCGGATCGACCGATGTTGCGGATGTTTCGTGGAAGGTTCCCACCTTGCACCTGTCGGCGACGACGGCGGCGGCCGGAGCGCCGTGGCACGCCTGGCCCGTCGTGGCGACCGGCGGGATGTCGATCGGCCACAAGGGCATGACCTGGGCCGCCAAGGCCCTCGCCGCGACCATGGTGGACTTATTCGAGGATGCTGCGGCGCGCGAAGCCGTACGAGCCGAGTTCGACACCAAGACAGCCGGTAAGACCTACAAGGCGTACATCCCCGGTGGTCCACCGCCGGTCCCCGCCGACTAGCAGCCCGTGGTAGAAGGGCCGCCGGCGCGCTGTTGAGATAATCCTGCCGTGAGCGGTCAGCACGCCAACCATCGTCACGGTCTCGACGGCAGCGCCCTGTCGCAGCATCAGGGCAGGCTCACCTGGGTGCTGGTGCTAAGCGCGGCCTACATGCTCGCCGAAGCCGTCGGTGGCTGGCTGACCGGCTCGTTGGCTCTTCTTGCCGACGCAGCGCATATGCTCTCGGATGTCGGCGCCCTGGGTCTGAGCCTTTTTGCGATCCGTATCGCACAGCGGCCGCGGACCGACAAGCGCACGTTCGGGTACTACCGGACGGAGATCCTGGCGGCACTGGTCAACGGCGCCACCTTGCTGGCTCTGTCGGTGATGATCTTTGTCGAGGCCCTCGAGCGTTGGCGTGAGCCACAGGCGGTCGCGGCGCCTGGGATGATGGCGGTGGCCGCGGGTGGTTTGGTGATCAATCTGATCGCCTTGAGGCTGCTGGCGCCGGGGCGCTCGGCGAGCCTCAACCTGCGGGGCGCCTGGCTTCACGTTTTGACCGACGCGCTGGGGAGCGTCCAGGCGTTGGTTGCCGGAGGGCTGATCTGGGCCCGTGGATGGTTGTGGGCGGATCCGCTGGCCTCGATGCTGATCGGTGCGTTGGTCATCGTTTCGGCGTGGCATCTGGTTCGCGAGTCGGTGGGTGTGCTGATGGAGGGAACACCGGAACACATCGAGGCAGGCGAAGTACATGGCGCCATGCTCAAAGTCCCCGGGGTGCTGTCGGTTCACGATCTCCATATTTGGAGCATCACCAGCGGCCGTGAGTCTTTGTCGGCCCATGTGGTCACCGACGATCGACCCTGTGAAGAGATTCTGACGGCGATTCGAGAGCTCCTCCGCGATCGATTTGAGATCGAGCATCAGACCATCCAGCTCGAAACAAGCGATTTCGAACACCTTTGCGCGACCGGCTGCGACTAGACGGACGGCTATTCCGGAACAGCCTTCTTGTGCGCGTGGTCGCTCGGCGTCGGATAGCATCGCGGCGTGGCCCCCGGGGAACCCATCTCGAAGCCTTCGAAGCTCTGGCTGTTGCTCGAAGGCCGCGCGATGGGCGAGCTGGCGACGACAGTGATCCTGAAGCGCTATCTGCGGCGGGCCGAGCGCGGTGACGGTCACCCTGTCCTTTTGCTGCCGGGATTTCTCGCCAGCGATTTATCGACTCGGCCTTTGCGTCGGTTTCTGCGTGATCTCGGCTACATGGCGCACCGCTGGAAGCTGGGGCGAAACCTCGGACCGCAGGGCGGGCTCGAGGAGCGGATGACCCAACGGCTGAGCGAGCTCTTCGAGCGTCACGGACGACGGCTGAGCCTTGTCGGCTGGAGCCTCGGTGGTGTTTACGCTCGTGCGCTCGCCAACCGCCACGCGGCGCAGGTGCGTAGCGTGATCAGCCTTGGCAGCCCCTTCACCGGCGATCCCACGGCCAACAACAGTGCGACGCTCTACAACTGGATTACCCGCGACCGGCTCGAAGACCTCCCCGAGGAGAGGTTGGCCGACGTACGCAAGACACCGCCGGTCCCAACGACCTCCATCTTCAGTCGTACGGACGGGGTGACCCCGTGGCGCTGTGCGCTTCAACCCGAGGGGCCGCAAGCCGAGAGCATCGAAGTCCCGGGCAGCCATCTGGGTCTGGGGTTCAACCCGCTCGTACTCTGGGCTATCGCCGATCGGCTGGCGCAGCCCGAGGGCGACTGGAAACCGTTTTTCCGCGCCGGCGTGACCCACCTCCGTGGATTCAAGCGACCGCCCGAAGCTCGTGAAGAGCCGGTCGCCGAAAGCGCCTAGCGGCCGCGGGTGAGCATGCGCCAGCTCTCGGGACTCGACGCCGGTTTTCTGTCTCTCGAGACGTCGACCGCACCGATGCTGATCGGTTCAGTATCGATACTCGATCCTCGGACCACCGATGGCCGACTCGGATTGGATCGGTTTCGAGAGGTTCTCAAGCAGCGTCTCGCACATGCGGTGGCACTTCGGCGCCGGCTCGCATCGCTGCCTCTCGATCTCACCCGCCCCTACTGGGTCGAGCTGGAGCCAGAGAAGGTCGATCTCGAAGCACACGTCGAGCGCACTCGGCTCCCCGAGCCCGGTGGCTGGCACGAGCTTTCGGAGCTCATGGCTTTCGAGATGAGCCGCCGGCTCGATCGCGATCGGCCTTTGTGGCAGATCCTCTTTGTCGAGGGGGTCGACTCGGTGCCCGGTGCTCCCCAGGGTTCCATCGCCCTGATCGGACGGGTGCATCACGCCGCGGTCGATGGGGTTTCGGGAGCCGAGATCCTAGGTGCGCTATTCGATGGCACGCCAGTCGTCCAGGACGTACCCGCCGGGGGACAGCGGCCCCGTCGTGAGCCCCGGGCGCTCGATCTTCTCGTCCGAGCCGGGCGCGACCTCGCGTCGGCGCCACTCGAAGTCTCGGGGGTCGTTGGGCGCTCGCTTCTCGGTCTTGCAGGAGGAGCGCTGGCGCGCCTGCGGCAAGATGACACGGCGCCACTCCCGTTCACTGCGCCGCGGACCCGGATCAACCGCCCGATCGTCGCCGAGCGCTCGTGGGCGCCCGCCTTGTTCGATCTCGCGCGACTCAAGGCGATCAAGAGCTCCGAGGGCACGACGGTCAACGACGTAGTGCTCGCCGTCTGCGCCGGCGCTCTCCGGAGCTGGCTTGCCGAGAGAGACGAATTACCCGAAGAACCCTTGGTCGCCATGGTTCCGGTCTCGGTCCGCACCGACAGCGAGCGCCGCCAGGCGGGAAACCTGGTCTCGGCCATGCTGGTGTCGCTCGCCACGGACAAAAGCGATCCCCTCGAGCGTCTGCGCGCGATCCGCGACGCGACGCGATCCTCGAAGGTGGCGCATCAAGCAGTCGGGGCGCGCACCCTGGTGGGCTCGGCAGAGCTCGTTCCCTTTGCTCTCTCGGGACTCGGCGTACGTCTATACAGCCGGCTGCATCTCGCCGATCGCCACCGGCCACTCTTCAATCTGGTAATCACCAACGTGCCGGGACCGGCTCGGCCGCTGACCATTGCCGGAGCTCGGATGCTCACCCATGTAGCCTCGGCGCCGGTATTCGACGGCCTCGGTCTGATTCTGCCTGTCTTCAGCTATGCCGGCACGTTGAGCATCGGGGTGACCGCCGATCGCACGATCCTCCCCGATGCCGGTGGGCTCGCGGCCAAGCTCACCACCGGTCTCGAGGACCTCGAGCGCTCGCTCGCCGGCTGATCGGGCTCTTTCGGCCAGCGCGTTGGAGATCTCAAGCGCTTAGCCGCGAAGGGCCTTTAAGAATTCGAGTGGGTAGCAGAAAGAGGGCGCGCAGGAACTGAAAGACGCCGTCGACCGCGATCCCAAGAAGCCGAAACGGTAGGAGCAGCAGCCACACAACCGGGTAGGCGACCAACGCCAGAAGCGCCAAAGGCCAGCAAACAATGAGCAGTATCAGCCAAAGAAGAAAAGTCCACATCTCGGGTCCTCCACTCCTGTATACGTAACGTATTCGTGTTTGATTCGGCCGGCAGTGGAAGCCGACCGCATCATTCTGGGATCAAGGTCTCGAGGATCTCGACACACGCGCCCAGGGTTCGCAACACCTTGGCCGGACCCGCGCCGGCGAAGCTCATCGCGGAGAAGGTCACCGCCGCCGGTGGCGGCAGCGCTACGAGTGCCCGTTTGAGATCTTCGAGCCGGATGCCACCGATCTCCGGAAAAGCGACCGCCGGAGCGTCTTGAGGGTCGAGACCGTCGAGATCGATGTGCAGGTAGACGTCGCGGGCAGTGCCTAGACGTTTCCTCAGTTGCTCGACACCGGCGCCACGCGCCAAGGCGTGAGGACCGAGACAGAGAACGTTCTCCTCGCGGAAGGCCTCGACCTCGGGAGGGTCCAGGCTGCGCCCCCCGAGATGGGCGACCCGTCGGCCGGGAAGCTCGATCGTTTGAGCCAGTTCGCGTAGCGTCGGGAGGGACCGACCGCAGAGGGCTCCCAGGGACATCCCGTCCCAGTAACCACTTGGGGAGGACTCCTCGTCGTTGAAATCACCGTGGGCATCGATCCACAGAACGCTTGCACGACGGCCCGGTTGGCGCAAGCCCGTGATCACTCCCAAAGCCGACATACAGCTTCCCGAGAGGATCACCGGAAAGCGATCTTCTTCGCGAGCCATGGCGACGCGCCTTGCAATCTCTCGCGCCAGGCTGGCGACCGTTTCGAGCTTGTCGCCGCCAGCTGGTGCGCGGATCCGGCGGCACGCAAGGGCGAAGCCCCGTCGACGGAGCTTCTTGTCGAAGCCGCGAGCGATCATCTCCTCTGGCGCGCGCGCGATCGGAGTGTCGTCGCGGTCGACCTCGTAAGGGACGATCAAGATGGCGAGACTCACTGGTGGACCGTAACACCCAAACCGACCCCGACTGGTCGGCCCTCGTCGCCGATCTCTAAGTTGCGCCTCCTCACCATCAGCACCGCTATGCCTGCGTCGGCGCGCCTTGACCTCGACGACGACTGACTCGGCCAACCGGTATCAGTTTGGGTGCTACGGTCCACTGGCGCATCATATGAGACGCGACCCGGGACCGATCACCGTTTGCCTAGAAGAGCCTGGCTCGGAGAAGAAACGCCATTCGAGTCGCAAACCCAAGAGGACAGGATGTTCTCGCCAACCGCAGAGCGGCGAGCTGAAGAAAACGTGCCACCCTTCCCCATGGTGGGGGGAGGGGACCAGATCCGGCTTCGAGGGATCTGGCGAAACGGTCGAGTTCTTCCTGCGGCGCCGGGCGCTCCTCCTCCCGAAGCGCCCGGAGACGGATCAGGGCCGCTCCGAAAACTCCCGCCCGGGGATCGAGACGCTTGCCGACGAGGGCTTCGGCGAAGGCGTTACTCAAAGTTCTAAGGTCCGCGTCGCCGGCCGACTGACGACCCATGGCCCGTCGGCGAGCGATGGCGAACAAACGATCGAGGGCTTCGCGGCGCCACGGCTCGAGTCGTTCTTCGGCAGCCATCAGGACAAAGATCGGTTGGCCGGCGGGCTCGCCTTCGAGCGCCTGCTCGAGCGCGAACTCCCATCGGTTGATCCCTGCCAGTCGGTCGCCTTGTAGACCGCGCTGAAGCGCGAAGTCGAACAGAGTCAGTGAAAAAGACGTGAGGACGCGGATGCGCCGGCGTGTCGCTGCCGGTATGAGCAACAGCGCCGGGGCGAAGTCGCCGAGGGCCGCGCGCGCGATCTCGGCACACAGTTTCTCGGCGTGTTCGGGGTCGTGATCTTCGAGCGGTTCACGCAGTTCATCCAGCAAACGAGAGTGGCGGCTTGCCGCCAGAGCATCGTGGCGCCACCCGGCATCGGTCGGCGCGCGTGAGCCCTCTTGGCTAGGCGGACACTCACCGCGGACCCGCTCGACGGGGATCGCCCCAGATGACCTCGGAGGAAGTTCCGACACGCCACGGATTGTGTCAGCTCGACGGAGGTACCGGCCGGCTTGTAGCAGCCAGTGAACACTCGGCTGGAAACGGCGCTCACCACTCAGCCTTGGAGGAGTTCACTCGCGGCGCTTGCCGCAGGAGCGCCGCAAGAGTCGCGGAGCGACTGCTTCGGCGCGACTCTAGGCGAGCAACCGCAAGAGCTCCGTCTGCTTGTCGCCGCCAGTTACCTCGACCCCCTCGGGCGTCAGCGCGATGTTGATCTCGGTGCGGACGCCAAAGTCTCCTTCGAAATAGATCCCCGGTTCGATCGAAAAGCCCGTCATCGGGGCCAGCCGCCGGGTGTCGTGAGTCTCGAGGTTGTCCATGTTGGCGCCCTGGCCATGGTCCTGGATGCCGATCGAATGACCTGTGCGATGGATGAAGTACTTGCCGTTGCCGGTGTCTTCGATGACCCGGCGCGCGGCGTCGTCGACCTCGAAACCTCGCACGGGATCGCCGGGATAGCGGTTCTGGATCAGTTCGAGTGCCGCATCGCGGGCGCGCATGTCGATGTCGAAGATCTCGGTTTGACGGTCGGTGGCGCTTGTCGCGCACACGCCGCACCAGCAGATGTCGGCATAGATCGACTCGGGCGGCTTCTCCTTCGCCCACAGATCGATCAAAAGAAAGTCTCCTTTGCGGATCGGAGAGCTCTTGTCGGGACCCGGCTGGTAGTGTGGATCGGCGCTGTGGGCGTTGACGCCGACGATCGGCGGCGATTCGGTCCACAGGCCGTTCTGCTCGAACTGCTCCAGAATGAACTTTTGAATGTCGTGCTCGTCGGCAATGCCGCCGGCCGCCAGAGTCCTGCCGACTCGGTCAAAAGCGGCCAAAACAATCCGGTGGAGATGGGTCGAGGCGCGGCGGTGACTCTCCAGTTGCTCCGGGCTCCATACGGCCGCAAACTGCTGCACGAGCTCCGCCGAAGTCTCGAGCGTGACTCCGGCGCCCCTTAACCGCTCGGCGGTTCCGGCGTCGAGACGAGAGATCGCGGGCAACTCGTTTTCCTGCGAGTACTGGGCCGCGAGGCGCTTGTGTCCGGCTACGAGGTCGGCCAGGGCCTCCGCATGCTCCTGCCAGGTCAGATAGAAGGACGTCTCCCCCGGCAAGTGCTCGAGCATCGCGGGTTCGAGCCGGTGGGCGAGCTTCCGCGGCTCGCCGCGGGTCGGTATCAAGTAGTAACAACGCCGGGTAACAAGGATGTCGCCGGTGAGCCCGAGAAGCTCGAGCGCCACGGGGTCGTTGTTCTGGAAACAGCAAAAAAACCAGCCGTCTACCCCGGCTTCGGCGAGGGCTTCTTGAATGGCGGGGATCTTTTCGTTGAGCATCGTCTCTCCCTATGTGATTCTCATTCGGCTCGCGCACCGATCGTCACACCGGTTCCGCCAGCAGTTCTTCGATCAACGCCTCGAGCTCGGCGACGAGGTTCTCGTGATGCTCGCCGGTTCCGGGCCCGGCGTAGCCGGTGTGGATCTTTCGTACCCGGCCGTCACGGCCCATGAAGACGGTTGTCGGATAGGCGACGACCGCACTCAAATCGGGCAGTATCTCGGCCGCTTTCTTCTTGTCCGAGACACCGGCCAGGAGGAGCTGAAACTCGATGCCGTGGCGTTTGGCGTAGCGCCGGACCTGCTCTCGGTCGCGTTCGACGTCGCCAGTGAATTCGAAGGCCAACCCGACGATCTCGAGCCCACGCTCACGATAGCGCCGGTACCAGTCCGCCAGATAGGGCGCGTTGTCATTGCAGTTCGGGCACCACGAGCCGAAGATGTCGACCAGGACGACCTTGCCGTCAAAGCGGGGATCCTCGAGGCTCAACTCACGGCCCTCGAGATCCGGCAAGCGAAACCCGAACCGGCCATCGTCATTGGTCAGCCCGACAAGCGCCCAATCATCGGACAGCACCGCGGTTTGTTCGTCGATTCGGTGGGCCGTCCAGGTCGCGTGATATGTCTCGCGGGACCAGAAATCACCGTCTAGCGATCCGTCGGATGCCTGCGTTGCCTGGAACAAGAAGGCATGGCCGCCGTCAAAGGTGGACAGGCGCAGGACGCCTGCTTCGAACGATCCTTCAAGGAAGCGATAGTCCCCTGTCGGAGTCATGAAGGTTCCGGTCACCTGCGAGCCGTCTTGCTCGAACTCACCGCGTGCGAGCCAGGTACTCGAATCGTCGGTGAATTCCACCGCCCAGTCGCCCGCGACCGAGGCGTTCGAGCCGGTTTCGGCATCGCGCTCCTCGGGCGGCAGAAAGCGCCGGTCGTCTCCCTTGAACGCTTCGAAGGGCATCCGGCTGAGACCCTTGGGGACTGTTTTTGTCCATTCGCCGCTCAACCGCTCACCATCCGGATCTACCTGTGCCCGAATCGTGGAGTCGTACCAGGCGAAGTCCAGACTCACTTCTCGGCCGTTGATCGAGACGGCACTGAACGGTGCCTCTTCGGCGCCGGTGACCGCGGCGGCCCGCAACCCTGTCTTTTCGTTGCGGATCACGAGGGTAAACGGCAACTGGCCACCCGGCGAACCGAGAACGGCCCGCCAGCTGCCCACGATGTCGGTTGGTGCTGCTGGTGTGGGAGCTACCGCGGCGGGTCCGCAACTCGTCGCGCCGGCCAGGATCGAGCAAGCGATGGCGGCGGTTGTGGAAGCACGCATCGGGCGATTCTACTCTCGGGATCGAGACCGAAGAACCTGACGAGAGAGATCGAGTATCCTTCGCCGAGCGAGGCACATGCTGGAATGTCTATTCTCGAGAAGCTCTTTGGGAGCAAGAGCAGTGCGGCGGCGGAGGAGGCTGGTGATACCGAGACTGTGCGGCGGATCGTTGGACGGCTCGAGTCCCTGGAGCCCGAGCAGGCCAGGTTCATTGCGGCCTTTGCGTACATCCTGGGCCGGGTTGCGCATGCGGACCGCCATATCAGCGAGCAAGAGACCCTGGCGATGGAAGAGATCGTGCTGCAGCTGGGCCATCTACCGGAGGACCAGGCGATCCTGGTTGTCCAGATCGCCAAGAGTCAGAACCAGCTCTTTGGCGGAACCGAGAATTTTCTCGTCACCCGAGAATTCAGGGACCTTGCCAGCCGCGAGCAGCGCCAGGAACTTCTCGATTGCCTGTTTGCGGTATCGGTAGCCGATGACTCGATCTCGACCGTCGAGGAAAACCAGATCCGGCAGATTTCGAGCGAACTGGGCTTTACCCACGGCGAGTATGTCGCCAAGCGCGGCAAGTACTCTGACAAGCGAGAGGTAATGCGTAGCTTCCGCAAGAGCCGAGAAAAATGAAGCTGCGAGATGAACCCCGACGCCGGCGCCCGTGGATCGTTCCGGTCTTGCTTCTCCCGGTGGTGGCGGCGGTGCTCCTGGCGACATTGCGTACGGGGTCGGCGCCCGAGATTTCGATCGATCCGGAACTCCCCGGATTTGGCAGAAGGACCCCGGTCGATGTGTTGCTTGCGGCCAGTGGTCG